>NZ_JBCNNS010000099.1:0-15957 GCF_039594335.1 Raoultella sp. | reverse complement strand
ACGGACCCGTACAAATGCATCCTGTGCGGTAACCGGCTGCGCTTTACCAGCGCACAGGCCGGCAGACACGCCACGGAGTTAGTGGCAGAAAGGCTGCATAACATCGACCGGAAACGATGGCTTCTGGCACAGGCTGCGGGGTAAGTGCGCCTGAAAAACAGGTTTCAGGTTAAAAATACGCAGGGAACAGCATTTTATGACCATAACCCCCCCGACACAGCGATATTACTGCGCTCCTGACGGCAACGTTCATGGTCAGGATATTTTTGAAACGCTTTTCCAGTCTCCTAACCATGGACGGTAGCCACCTGTCTGGTGGATTGTAGGCATGATAGAAGAATGAAATCTGTCGAACATTCTGGCGATATCATGCAGGGAATCACCTTGCTTATATCTGTCCCAGATAATCGCCTTCTGCTCTGGCGTGTAGTTAATCCGAGTTCTTCGTTTCATGGCAACGTCCCCCTTGATTAAGGATAGCGTTGCATCGACCCGTTGAACTCACAGCTCATAGAAGACATGAATACTCTGCTGATTGGTCACTCCGTGCCTGAACAGACGAGGTGCACTATCTACTCAAGAGGACAATTTTATGGGCCACTACAGTATTTGAGATAGGGCAGTTTTTATTGACCCCTTCATGATCAGAAGCTAAATATACCGCCACACTTACATTTATTATGCTACAGAGCATGTTATTTTTAAGTCGCTAGGCACGTTGGAACCATGCGAGGTACTGAGGTTTTACTTTATGGTTCATTTTGGGAAATCGCAAAGAAATTAATTTAAGCAAAAACATTAAATATCAATTCACTATGATGAAAAACACAGGGTAGTCAGCCAACTTTTTTGTGTCTTCAATTTGTTCAGGGAAGGCTGAAGCCAACCCTCTAAATCCAGCTAAACTTCAGCGTTCTCCCGCTTTTCCCTTCACATCCGCCACCACCACATTCCCCCCCATATCCATCATCTGACGCAACGTTGATACCGGAATTCCCCGGTCAACTATCACCGTGTCAAAATCGTTCAGATGAGCAAAGCGGTAGAGTGCCCGGCGTTCAAACTTGGTGTGATCCATCATCAGGATGCGCTGTTTTGCAGAATCGAACATCGCTCGCTTGGTCTCCACGGTCTCCGCCGACTGGTGAAAAACGGTACCGTCCAACACCGCCGACATGCTGACAAAAAAGACGTCCGCACGCAGCCCAGCGATTTCATCGCGCGTGGTGTGGCCCATGAAGGCGTTACACCAGTTGTAGTACTGTCCACCCAGGCCGAGCAAGGTAATATCGCGAATATTGCGCAGCTCGTTCATAAGAGTCAGTGAATTCGTGATCACCGTAAGTGGCGCTCTGGCAGGCAGAAAGCGGGCAATCTGAAAAACGGTGGTGGAATCATCGAGGAAGATGGCTTGCCCCGGTTCAAGATAGCTTGCCGCCACTTCAGCAATCGCCTGCTTTTCTTCAAGCTGGCGCGTAGCGCGGTAAATATCGCTGGATTCCACAAGACTCGTGGCCGTGGCGGAAACCACGCCGCGAGATTTATGCAGCAGTCCACGCTCGGCCAGTTCGTCAATATCACGGTGGGCGGTCATCAGGCTGATATCAAAACGTTCGGTAATATCCTCAATACGGATTGCGCCTTCCGCCATGACCGCTTCAACAATCAGCTGACGGCGTGCCAGTTGGCGAGCCTGACGGCTGTCACCGGGCAGAGTTTCCGCCATAAAAAGATTCAGAGAGTGGTCCTGCAGTGTCTGCGTCATAGTCCGTCCATAAAAGAGATAACAAAATCCCGACCGTTGTAATTACACCGTGTTAGCCACACTTTGGCAACACGGCGTTTGCCCCCGGGCCTGGCGCATAGGCTTCGCCCGGGTAACTCATCTCACGCGAACTTATTCAGAAAGCATAAACGGTGACGTAATCTTCGCCGCGTTATCTTTGGTAATTAACACGCAGTCAAACAGCTGCTTCTCTGACGACGCGCCGGTTTTACCGGTCTTCAGGAAAGTGTCGGCCTGCTCGACCGCTTTGGCGGCGAAAGTAGCCACCGGCTGCATCACGGTATACGCCAGCGTCCCCTCTTTTACCGCATCCACCGCATCCGGGGAGCCATCGAAGCCGCCAACGGTCACCTGCTTCATCTTGCCCGCCTCTTTCAGCGCAGCAATCGCGCCCAGCGCCATCTCATCGTTACCGCTGATCACCCCTTTCACATTCGGGTTAGCCTGCAACAGAGACTGCATCTTGTTATAACCCTGGGTGCGATCCCAGTTAGCCACTTCACTACCCGTCTTTTTCAGCTCCGGGTACTGGCTCAGCACCGTCTCAAAACCGTTGGCCCGGGTAGCAGCGTTGTTGTCAGATGGTGGCCCTTTCAGCTCGACGTAGTCACCAGCATCACCCACCTGCTGCACCCACTGCTGTGCACCGAGCGCCGCACCCTGAGCGTTGTTGGAGACCAGCTGCGCTTTTGCCAGCCCGCTCTGGTTCAGTTCGGCGTTAATAATAAACACCGGAATATGCGCTGCGATGGCCTTTTTCACCGAGCCAACCGAACCGTCGGCGTTCGCCGGGTCAAGAATAATGGCCTTTGATTTATTGGTAATCGCGGTATCAATCAGTTGGCTTTCAGTATTAGTGTCGCCCTTATGTGCGCTCACCTTTGCCGTATAACCGAGCTTCTCCGCGGTTTTCTGCGCCACCTGGCCTTCGGTCAACCAGTAGGGGTTAGAGGGATCGTTGACGATAATGGTCATCAGCCCGTCGGCCCATGTTGGCGTGGCGATAGCGGTAAGTGCAGCCGTGGCTGCGGCCAGGATAAAACGCTTGCTGTTAAGGTACATAGGTTGTTGCTCCGTTATTTTAGGGGTACAAGTTACGGATTAACGTTGGAACGGAGACGACCTGGCTTCCGCCCAAACAGGGAATACACTAACGTCGGCTCCGTCCGTACTGCAGGGTGTTAAGCAGTACGGCGAGCACGATGACCGCGCCGGTAAAGACGGTCTGCCAGTAAGCAGAAACGCCAATGATCACCAGGCCATCAGAGAGAAAACCGATAACGAACGCGCCCAACAGCGTGCCGCGCACGTTACCGCGCCCGCCGGTCAGCGCCGCACCGCCAATCACCACCGCGGCAATCGCCGTCAGTTCGTAGGTGGTACCCGCCGTCGGGCCTGCCGAGGTCAGCTGCGAAGAGAGCACCAGCCCTGCCATCGCCGCGCAGATCCCGGAAAGCACATAGACGCTGATTTTGACGCGCTTCACCGGCACGCCGGAAAGCTCCGCTGCTCGCTCGTTGCCGCCAGAGGCATAAAGCCAGCGACCAAAAGCGGTGCGGCTCAGCAGATAGCCACACAACAGCGCGGTCACCCCGAGAATCAGCACACCAACCGGCACGTTGAAAATACGGTTGAAGCCTAGCCAGTCAAAGCCGGTGTTACCCAGCGATTCGCTGCCGGAAAGCTTGTTGTAGGTGAGCCCATTGGTCATCAGCAATGCGATACCGCGCGCCACGTACAGCGAGCCGAGCGTTGCCACGAAGGCCGGAACACGGCACCAGGCAATCAGCACGCCGTTGACCAGTCCAACCAGCGCGCCGACCACCAGTGTTAGAATCGCCACCGCCCACACCGGCAGGTAAAGCACGACGCCCAGAGCCTCCATATTAATGCCCTGCATCATGTAGCCTGCGCAGACGCCGGCAAGACCCAGAGTTGAACCAACGGAAAGATCGATGCCACCGTTAAGGATAACCAGCAGCATGCCGATAGCCGGCAGGCCAAAAATCGCCACGTGCGAGGCCATCGTCAGGAAGTTCGCGCCGCTGAAGTAATTCGGCGACATCAGTGAGAACACTGCAATAATCACCAGCAAGGCAAAGAACGCACGCCCTTCCAGCAGAATACGCGCCAGGCTCATGCTCTTACCGGTGCCGGTGCTGCTTTTCACGGCCCGGGCTGGCACGGCCAGCTGCTGAGTTCTGTCAGTCATGGTTTTCGCTCCCATTTTCATCGTTATGCCACCAGGGACTCGCCGGAGGCAGCCATGATGCGTTCTTTGGATACAGAAGAGTCAAACACCGCCGAGATGCGGCCCTTACTCATCACCACAATACGGTGTGCAATGCTCAGGCATTCTCCTACTTCAGAGGTGGAGTAGACCACGGCGAGCCCCTGCCGGGCGTTCTCTGCGAGCAGGCGAAACACTTCAGCTTTAGCGCCGATATCAATGCCGCGGCTGGGTTCATCCAGCAAAATCACCTTCGGATGGGTGGCAAGCATTTTGCCGATCACCACCTTCTGTTGGTTGCCGCCGGAGAGTGAACCGATAGTCGCCTCGCCGCCGGCGGTTTTCACCGTGACGTTACGAATGCTCTCGGCAATTAATGCTTTCTCTGTGCGAGTAGACAGCATCAGCCCACGGACGAAGCGCCCAATGCTGGCGAGGGTCAGGTTTTCACCAACGGTCATGGTCTGCACCAGTCCGTCCCGCTGCCGGTCTTCCGGTACTAGCGCCAGGCCGCTAGCGATACGCTCGGCTATGCTCAACCCCGAGATATCACTCTCTTCAAGATGAATTTCCCCGGACGACTGGCGCAGACGACCCGCAACGCACTCCATTAATTCGGTTCGTCCCGCGCCCATCAGACCGTAGATACACACAATTTCCCCGGCGCGAACGTCCAGTGATAGGTTATCCACCAATCGGATACCGGTTTTTCCCTTCACCGTCAGTGATTTCACCGACAGAGCAGTATCACCAAATGCATAGCCCGACGGCGGCGCTCCGAGATCAAAGCTTTCCCCCACCATGTTGCGAACAATCCAGTCGAGGTCGATTTCGTCGCGGCGGGCGTAGGCGGTCATCACGCCGTCGCGCAGCACCACCGCGCGGTCGGTAATTTCCAGTGCTTCTTCGAGATGGTGAGAGATATAAACGATAGCCACACCGTGGCTGGTCAGATCGCGGATCACCTGGAACAGTACCTCCACTTCCGCGGCGCTGAGCGCCGAGGTCGGTTCATCCATGATCAAGATCTTCGAATTCACCGACAGCGCACGGGCGATCTCAACGATCTGCTGCTGCCCAAGACGCAAGTTCTCTACCGGGGTCATAGGGTCAATGTCCTCCTCCAGCGATTTCATCAGGTGACGGGTAATGCGCGTTTCTTCGGCAAAATCGACGCCGCCGGACTTCATGATTTCGCGGCCAATAAAGATGTTGTCGCGTACGTTCATGTTCGGCGCGAGGTTCAACTCCTGGTGAATGATCGAAATACCGTGGTCTCGTGCATCGGTGGCGGAATGGAACACCTTCACCTCGCCATCGAGCAGGATCTCACCGCTGCTCGGCGTGATTACACCGGAAAGGATCTTCATCAACGTCGATTTCCCCGCCCCGTTTTCACCAAACAGCGTGGTGACTTCGCCGCGGCGAATATCAAAGTTCACCCCCTTGAGCGCATGGGTCGAGCCATACACCTTGCTGACATTTTTCGCCGACAGAATTATCTCACCGCGCGTCAGTGCCGGATGGAATTCACGCTGCTTCATTTGACCTCCAGACTGACCGGCGTCACCAGCCAGTTATTCGGGGTGAGTAAGCGGAAAATGCCTACCCCTTCTATATGCTTGCCGGACAGGGTGGCACGGTCGAGTTTGTCGAGCAGCGAGGCTTTCAGCGCCTGGTTTATCGCCGCCCCGGCATTCTGGTACTCAATCTGGTTGGTGAAGTCGCCGAACTGGATCTTGCCAGTCACGTCTCGCAGCTCGGTGCCAGTGAGCACCGGGCCGGTTTGCAGACGCACCTTCTGCTCTTGCGGTAATCCCTCAATGTTAAGGCTAAAGATGCCCGACTTGCCTTCGCCCACGCTGCCAGAGAAGCGGACCGGCAGCACCGGAAGCGTGGTACCGGTGGCATATTTCTTCACCGCTTCCTGCTGATTGACCTTCAGCGCGTTGGCAAGCTCAACGGCTTCCACCGCGTGAGTTTCGACGTAGGTTTTAATTCCCGGATAGGTTTTCTCGCCGTAGGTGGTAGCAGAGAATCCTTGCTCCTGCGCATCCTGCTCGGAACCGATTTTGACCACCTTCGTATTGGCGGCCATCGCTACCACCACTGTTACGGCAACCAGACCACACAGCAGATAACGTTTCATACGACGGCGAGAATGTAGGGTAGAGAGTGCGGAAACACCGGACATAATGTTGACCTCACAGACGGTTAGTGCAGACGCCTTATCGCGTCTTGATGTTATAAATACGATAACTATATGTGATGAGAATTGTTCTTTTGTTGCTCGATTGTCAATTTAGTCTTTGTGATTTTGTGCAGAACGCGATCTGGATCTAACATTTTTATACCATAACAATCACACCACCAACCCGCGTCTCAGAGCCTATAAATTTCATCAAATCGCCCTAAACATGCGGAAAAATCGTGATCGCACTCGCTTTCTGGAATGAAATTTATTCCATTTAAAGAAAAATAATACAGTAGATATGTTAACTATGTGATAGATGATGTATGACTGTATTTATCAAAATACTTACATTCAATTAACATCCCAGTGATGAAGCGATGAGCGCAACCACGCTTCTCATATGAGGTACACACGCCCGGCCAACGGAGGCATTAATGGATAACCGCGATATCATTCTCGGTCTGGACTCAGGTACTTCGGTCGTCAAAGCGGTCGCATTCGATCTCGAGGGTCAGCAGCTCGGCTGCGCGTCGGCGCGTAACCGCTACTCTCGCAGCGCAGGCCACGGTGCGGCGCAGCAGTCGATGAGTCAGACCTGGCAGGATGCCGTTGCCGCCATTAATAAACTCTCCGAGCGCGTAGAGAATCTCGCCGCCCGCGTGGTAGCGATCGCCGTTACCGCACAAGGGGACGGCACCTGGCTGGTTGGCGCTGATAATCGCCCGGTTTCCGACGCCTGGATCTGGCTTGATGCGCGCGCCGCTCCTACCGTTGAAACGCTCTCCCGTTCACCGCTGGCGTGCATGCGTTTTGAAGCGACGGGCACCGGGCTGAACACCTGCCAACAGAGCGCGCAGATGGCCCACATGGATCGCTTTTACCCCGAATTACTTAACGGCAGTGAAGTCGCCCTGCACTGCAAAGACTGGCTGTATCTGAATCTGACCGGCGTGCGCGCCACCGACCCGTCTGAAGCCAGCTTTACCTTTGGCAACTTCCGTACACAGCGTTATGACGACAACGTGATTGCCGCCCTGGGGCTGGAGCATCGTCGCCATCTGCTTCCAGAGATTGTCGACGGAGTCGAAACCACCCACCCACTCGCTGCTGAAGCGGCGGCGCTCACCGGGCTGAAGGCCGGCACACCGGTCTGTCTGGGTTACGTCGATATGGTGATGACCGCGCTGGGAGCAGGCGTTCACACCGGCGAAACCAATACCGCCTGCTCGGTGGTAGGGTCAACGGGCGTGCATCTGCGCACAGTGCCAACCGACAGCGTCTGGCTGAACGACGAGCAGACCGGCTATGTCATCCCCCTGCCGTGGCCGGGCTACGTGACTCAGGTTCAGACCAACATGGCTGCAACGCTCAACCTCGACTGGTTGCTGCATATCGCCAGCGATTTACTGAATAGCTTTGGCTGTGAGGTCGACCACGCCCGTCTGGTGCAGCATATAGACCGTTGGCTCAGCGAGGCCAAGCCCGGCGCGTTGCTCTATCACCCCTATATTTCTGAGGCGGGAGAGCGTGGACCATTCGTCAACGCTGAAGCCCGCGCCAGCTTTGTCGGTCTGAGCTACAGCCATGGCTTTGGTGACATGGTGCGTGCGGTCATTGAAGGGATCGGCTTCGCCGCTCGTGATTGCTATCAGGCAATGGGCGGTGCAATGCCGGGCGAACTACGCCTCACCGGCGGTGCCATTCGTTCACCTCAGCTTCGGCAAATCCTCTCCGCCTGCGTCGGTGCGCCGGTGCGCAGCAACAGCCGCGAAGAGACCGGCGCCGCCGGGGCAGCCATGATGGCTGCAGTCGCCATCGGCGCATATCCCTCGATGTCCCGCTGTGTGGAAACATGGGTCAAACCGTTACTGGATACGCCGGAAGTGCCACCGCCTGAACTGGTCGCGCGCTACCAGCACCTCTTTGGCACTTACCAGCAGCTTCGCAGCGAGCTGCCGTCCGTGTGGCACACCTTACGCCAGCCTGACACGGGCCTTTAATTAAGTTAATGGAGTCTGTCATGAGTGAAAAAATCGTGGATCTGTTTGTTATCGGCGGCGGCATTAACGGCGCAGGCATTGCTCGCGACGCCACCGGACGCGGCTTGTCGGTAATGATGTGTGAAAAAGATGACCTCGCCGAGGGTACCTCCTCACGCTCCGGCAAGTTGGTACACGGTGGGCTGCGCTATCTCGAATACTACGAGTTTCGTCTGGTGCGAGAGGCGCTGATCGAACGTGAGATCCTGCTCAATGCCGCCCCGCATATTATCTGGCCGATGCGTTTCGTGCTGCCACATAACCCAAGCGACCGCCCGGCGTGGTTTATCCGTCTGGGGCTATTCCTTTATGACCATCTCGGCGGACGTAAAAAGCTACCGGGCACCCGCTCGTTGGATCTGCTGCGCGACCCGGAAGGTGCGCCAATCCTCGACAACTTCCATAAAGGTTTTGAGTATTCTGACTGCTGGGTTGACGATGCGCGCCTGGTCACGCTGAACGTCGTAGACGCCGCCGAGCGCGGGGCCACCATTCTCACCCGTACCCGCTGCGTGGCCGCCGAGCGCAAAGCAGGGGCCTGGGAAATTACCGTGCAGAACACGCAAACCGGCGAACAGCGCCACGTGCGGGCAAAGGCACTAGTGAATGCCTCAGGCCCGTGGGTGCTGGACATCATCAACAATGTGACCCGCTCCCACAGCAAACGCAGCGTGCGCCTGGTAAAAGGCTCACACCTGATCGTGCCAAAATTCTGGGAGGGTCAGCAGGCCTACCTGATGCAGAACCACGACAAGCGCGTGATTTTTATTAACCCATATGAAGGGGATAAAGCCTTAATCGGCACCACCGATATTCCGTGGGAAGGCGATGCGGATTCCGTCGAGGCGGATGACCGCGAACAGCAGTATCTGATTGATGCCGTTAACCGCTATTTCAAAGTGAAGCTGACCGCCGCCGATGTCATTACCCGCTTCTCTGGCGTTCGCCCACTATTTGACGATGGCAAAGGCAATCCGTCAGCGGTAACCCGCGATTACGTCTTTGAGCTGGACGAACAGCAGCAGTTGCCGCTACTGCACGTCTTTGGCGGCAAAATCACCACCTTCCGCAAACTTGCTGAACACGCACTACAAAAGCTCGGGCCGTTCTTCCCACAGATGGGGCCAGACTGGACACGCAGCGCACCGCTGCCCGGCGGTGAAATTGCCGGAGCCGATTTTGAATCCTATCTGCAAACGCTGAAAGAGCAGTACGCCTGGCTGCCCGCACCGCTGCGCAAACACTACGCCCGGCTTTACGGCGCGCGTCTGCCACAGGTGCTGGGCGGAGCGAAGCAGATGGCGGATTTAGGCCGTCACTTTGGCGGGCTGCTCTATGAAGCCGAAGTGCGCTATCTGGTTGAAAAAGAGTGGGCGCAGCAGCCGGAAGACGTGTTATGGCGTCGTACCAAGCATCGGCTGCACCTGAGCGAAACGCAACAGCAGGTATTCAGCGACTGGTTCACCACGACCTTCGTTACCGAACCCTGCGCGCAGGCCAGCTAAGGAGACAACTATGGCACTTACCCTTTCGCTTAACACCAATCCGCTGGTTAACCGCTTTGCGGAACCCGAGGAGTTGATTCAGACCATTGCGCAGCAGATCCGCATTCGCAACGTTCAACTGACGCATGAATTCATCAACCCAGGCTGGCCGGCGGCGACCATCAATCAAATGACCCGACGGATGAAAAAATCCCTGCGGGAGACCGGTGTACGCGTCACCTCCGGGATGACTGGCCCATATGGTCGCCTTAACCATTTTGGTCATCCGGATGCCAGCGTGCGCCGCTACTATATTGACTGGTTTAAAACCTTTGCGGACATTACGGCTGAACTGGGCGGCGATTCGGTGGGCTCACAGTTTGCCATTTTTACCCTACGCGACTTTCATGACCCTGCTCGCCGCGATGCACTCATGGCTATCGCCATTGACTGTTGGGCGGAAGTCGCCGAACACGCTAAATCAGCCGGGCTGAAATATCTGTTTTGGGAGCCGATGAGCGTTGGGCGTGAGTTTGGCGAAACGATTCCCGCCTGCCTGGCGCTGCAAAAACGGCTGAGCGCTGAACCAATGGCGCTACCAATGTGGATGATGGCGGACATTGACCACGGTGATGTCACCTCCACCGATCCGCGCGATTATGACCCCTACGCGTGGGCCGAGGCGGTACCGCGCTACTCACCAATTATTCATATAAAACAAAGCATGGCGGACAAAGGCGGACATCGGCCTTTTACGTTACAGTATAATACCCACGGTCGGATCCAGCCGGAGCCGCTGCTGAACGCCTTTGCGCGCGGCGGCGCACAGAATAATGAAATCTGTCTGGAGCTGAGCTTTAAAGAGCGCGAACCGACCGACAGCCAGGCCGTTGCCGATATCGCAGAGAGCGTCGCATTCTGGGCTCCTCATATCGATACTGGTGTGCAGGATCTGAACATTTAACTTTGCTGGCCAGGGCCAGTTCACAGGAGTCAGTGATGTCATCGTTAAAGGTAGCGTTTATTAAAGCCAACTGGCATAGCGATATCGTGTCGCAGGCGCTGGTCGGTTTTCAGCAGGAAATGGAGAGCCAGCGCGTCAGCTGTGACGTGCAAAGCTGGGACGTGCCCGGCGCGTTCGAGATGCCTCTCCTGGCTCAGCGATTAGCCAAAAGCGGCCGTTATGATGCGATCGTCTGCGCCGCGCTGGTCGTCGACGGCGGTATCTATCGCCACGATTTTGTCGCACAGGCGGTGGTCAGCGGCCTGATGCAGGCCCAGCTTGCGACTGAAGTACCGATGTACTCCATTTCACTGACGCCGCATCACTTCCAGCCAACGACGGAACATATCGGCTTTTATACCGATCACTTTGTGAAAAAAGGCCAGGAGGCCGCACGGGCGGTGGTGCAAATCCACAACCTGCCGCTGCCAAAAGATTAAGACATGAAAAACCCTATCGTTCCCGACAACGAAGAGTCACTCTGCCTGCGCGCCGCCTGGCTCCACTATATTGGCGGCCTCACTCAGGCCGCCGTTGCCAAACGACTGGGACTGTCTTCGGTGAAAACCCACCGTCTGATAGCCCGCGCCGTGGCGGAAGGCGCAGTGAAGGTCACCATCGACGGTAATATTGTCGCCTGCGTCGAGCTGGAATCTCGCCTCTCCGCCTGCTTTGGCCTGAATTTTTGCCGCGTGACGCCGGACCTCGCGGAAGAAGGGCTGCCGGTGCGCGCACTGGGGCTCGCCGGAGCAGAGTATCTGCGCAACCTGCTGAGCAATAACCCGGATATCACCATCGGCATTGGTCATGGGCGCACGCTTTCCGCCGCCATCCACCGGCTCCCACATCTTGATGCTTCCCACGCACGCTTTGTCTCGCTGCTGGGCTGCCTGACGCGCAACTACGCGCTCAACCCGCACGACGTTATGCATCGTATCGCTGAAAAAACCGGGGCGCAGGCTTATATGATGCCGGTTCCGTTCTTTGCCAACACCGTAGAGGATCGCGAAGTGCTGCTCTCCCAGCGCGGGGTGAGCGAAGTGTTCAGCATGGCGGCGGGCAGTACGGTGAAGCTGGTAGGCATTGGCACCGTCGAACCAGCGGCACAGCTGGTGGAAGCCGGTCTGATTGCGGTACAGGAGATTAACGATATTTCCGCAGCAGGGGCAATTGGAGAAATGCTGGGACACTTCTTCGATGCGCGCGGTCAGCGGATCACCAACGGCCTGACGGCCAGAACTATGGCGGTATCGCTCGATGCACGTCGCCGAGAAAATATCGTCGCGCTGGTCGGCGGTAAGAGCAAAGTCGCGGCAACAAAAGCGGTACTGGCAAGCGGCCTGCTCAGCGGACTGATTACCGACGAGCAAACCGCGCAGGCGCTACTGGCTGAGGCTTAATACCGTACGAATATTTCGGGCACTGGTGGCGATAATATCAATCGCCCCGGTGCGCAGGGCGCCCATGATTGCCATCGCCTTGGTATTTTCCGAGGCAATCGCAATCACGCAGGGAATCTGACGCAGCTCTTCAATACTCAGACCAATCACCCTATTGTCCATCACCGTATTCACGTGTTCGCCGCGGGCGTTAAAGAAATCGTAGCCGGCAATATCACCAATCACGCCCTGATGCAGCCCCGCGTTGCTGATCTCCTGTGGAGTAAACCAGCCCAGCTTCACCATATAGCTGTCTTCATTCATATCGCCAATTCCCACCAGCGCAATATCTGCTTTTCGCGCTCGGTCGAGGGTGTCTTTGATAGTGCCATTTTGCAGCAGAAGCTCTTTGAGCTGGCGATTTTCCACGTAGGCGGGCGCGTACAGCGACTCGCTGCTGCCACCAAATTTACGGGCCAGCAGACGGCTGATATGGTCTGAATTAATCACGTCACCAGGGCGATGCGTCCCGCCAATACCGCAGATAAATCGGCAGTCGCGCGGCGAAATCGCACCGGCGTTTTCGGCCACTGCCGCCACATTACGCCCCTGCCCAACGGCCACCGTCACGTTATCTTTAAGCACGTTATTGAGATAGCTTGAGACCAGCGAGGCCACCTGACGACGCTGCTCACCCTCATCGGCGTAGTCAAGGGCGATAAGCGCCCGGCTGACGGGGAAACGTTCGGTCAGTTGCTTTTCCAGTTGGGTACTGAAGATAGGGTGGTAGCGCACGTTGATTTCAACGATCCCTTCCTCCTTCGCCCGCTTCAGTAGTCGCCCGACCTTGATGCGGGAAAAACCAAACTTATTCGCAATCTCCTCCTGCGTCACTTCATCACAATAGTAAGCAACCGCGATTTCGGTAAGTAACTCGTACTCCTGCGACACAGTGGGTTTATCCATGCGACGTGATTCTCCAGAGCTATAGGTTAGTGCCGGTCAGTATATCAGAAACACATTTTTAACCGCGCGCGGGTGCTGCCAGCGCGATCGCTTCATCCAGAATAGTGGCTACCGCCTGCGGCTGATGGGAAAAGCGACCAAGGAAAATACCGTCGGCGTCCGGCCACAGTCGAGTGAGCAGGCCCGGCCCGGCGCTACCGCCGTAGATAACCCGGCACTGCTGGCCAAAGCGCTGATGCAGCGCATCGCGCAGCGTGCGGCAGACGTGGCGAATAAAGTTATCGCTGGCGGGCTCCGCCGCGCCGATGGCCCACTGCGGTTCCCAGGCAAAAATCAGCGACGGCAGCGGTAGCGGGCGGTGTGCCAGCAACGCCTGCGCCTGCTCCAGTGCGAAGGCAGCCGCATCGCTGGCGCTCATCCGCTGCTCTTCGCCAATACAGATAACCGGCGTCAGTCCGCTGGCGAAGGCCATGTCAATTTTGCGGTTAATCACCGCGACCGTTTCGCCAAAGTGACGGCGGCGCTCGGCGTGGCCGATTTCCACGTACCGGCAGCCCATCTCCTGCAACAGGCTGGCGCTGGTTTCCCCGGTCCAGGCCCCGGCAGGCGCTTCGCAGACGTTCTGCGCCCCGGTGGCCATGCGGGTATCGGCAAAGACGCGCAGCGCGACAGGCAGGGTGGGCATCGCGGGGAAGGTAAACAGCTCAACCGGCGCACGGGCCAGCATGGGCTGTCGGAGCATAGCCGCCACCGCCTCGCACCACTGCTGCGTTTGCTGATAGCCAAAGTAGGCCTTATGGCTAATACCGACAATCACATGTCCACTCATATTTCCCCCGAATGACCAGCCTGTTTACGACCGTCCCGCGGCCATCAAATGAACACTATCAGTTCAATAGTACAAAACAAATGCAGCCTCAAAGAAACTGTGACCTCTCTCATAATTTCGTCAACAGCCATGCATTCCTCCCCTCTTGGTCCTTTTTTATTCGCCTTCACAAGGCTAATAATAAATGAACATAAGAACATAGATTGAACTTTAGTACATCATCACAACGCTATGCACTCATCTGCGAGGAAAAACCATGTTAAAAGTTGCTATTGGAGCCGATGATGCGGCTACCACCCTGAAAAATCAGGTGAAAACCTATCTGCAGGAAAAAGGGATCGAGGTCGTGGACTTCAGCCACGACGTTGCCGGCAACGATCAAATGTACCCGGACATCGCCTTTAACCTCGCCTCGTCTATTCGCGAGGGGCAATTTGAACGCGGGATCCTGCTGTGCGGCACCGGGATCGGGATGGCGATCGTCGCCAATAAAGTGCCGGGGATCCGCGCCGCCCAGTGTCATGATGTCTACTCCGCCTCCCGCGCCCGCAAGAGCAACAACGCGCAGGTAATGACTCTCGGTGCCCGCGTTATCGGCAGCGAGCTGGCATTAACCATCGTCGACAGCTGGCTGGATGCAGAATTTGAAGCGGGCCGTTCGGCGTCAAAAGTTGAGCGTATCGCCTACTACGAAAACAAGGTTCACACCCACAACTCACAGTGATAAGGGGTTTGCCGCGATGACTCTGTTAGAGAAACTTAAAGCAGTGACAACGGTGGTGGCGGATAGCGGTGACATGAACGCTATCCGCGAGTATCACCCTGAAGATGTCACCACCAATCCGTCGTTGATTTTGAAGGCAGCAGCGCAGCCGATCTACCAGCCACTGATCGAGCAGGCAGTCTCGCTGGCCCGCCAGCAGGGCGGCTCGCAGGAAACACAGTTGATCAATGCCAGCGATCATCTGGCAGTGAAAATCGGCGTGGCGCTGCTAAGCCAGGTTCCCGGCAAAGTCTCCACCGAGGTGGATGCCCGTCTCTCCTACGACCGGGGGCTGTGCGTGGCGAAAGCGCGCAAGCTTATTCGCCTGTACGAGCATCAGGGTGTTGACCGTTCCCGCGTGCTGATTAAGCTTGCCTCTACCTGGCAGGGCATCAAGGCGGCGGAAGAGCTGGAGCGCGAGGGGATCCACTGTAACCTGACGCTGCTCTTCTCCTTCGCTCAGGCCCGCGCGTGCGCCGAAGCGGGGGTGTGGCTGATATCCCCGTTTGTCGGGCGTATTTACGACTGGTATCGCGACCGCAATCTACTGACCAGCGACGACCCCCAGCAAGACCCGGGAGTGGTCTCTGTCCGTCGGATCTATGACTATTACAAGCAGCATCGTTACCCCACGGTCATTATGGGGGCCAGCTTCCGTAAGGTAGAGCAGGTGCTGGCTCTCGCAGGCTGCGACCGTTTAACCATTTCCCCTGCGCTGCTCGACGAGCTGGCAACGCACGATGGCGAACTGCCAATGATGCTGAAGCCACCGGTGATTGCCCTAGAAGCCCCTTCACCACTCTCGGAGTCGGAGTTTAACTGGCTACATAATCAGGACCCGATGGCGGTGGATAAACTAGCAGAAGGTATTCGCCTGTTTGCCCAGGATCAGGAGAAGCTGGAGGGGCTGCTGAAGGCGGCTTTTGCCAGAGAGGCTGTTGGGCAGGTGTAACTGTTTTGTTGCCTCGACCTTATTCAGGTGCTGGGGAAATGGCGGAAGCCCGTACGGAACTAACCCCGCGGGCTTTTTTACCTCTCAGACGTGCTGTCAGCGGATTTGTCTGTTGGCCATTGTCGTCAAAAGCGGCATCGAGGTTTGTCCGTAAGAGATAAACACCGTTTACTCCAGGATTGAGTACCAAAGCATATCGTCTGGACCATTCTCTGTCGCTCATTACGCGGTAATTCCAGCCCATGTCTTTCGCTGTTTCCAGCGCATATGTCAGCCGGAACATGTCGTTCTGTTCAGTCAGCTCGCCGGTACAGGAGCGCCAGACATAGTCC
>NZ_JBCNNS010000098.1:0-15904 GCF_039594335.1 Raoultella sp. | reverse complement strand
CTTCATTTTTCAGAAGTTTCTCTCTGCTAACCCGGCTTAATCTGTGAACTCGTTCACATTCGCCGTGTCAGTGGGAGCGCATTATAGGGAGTTTTGTTTGCATGGCAAGCCTTAAAATACAAAAAACTTATCAAGCGCTCATTATTTGAACTTTCGCGTATTTCACCTCGTGGCCTTAACGCAAAGAAATCCAGTATCCACGCGGCTTACAGCATCAACAAGGCCAAATCACGGTAGGAGTAAAAAAGAGCGAGTGCTATTCGCTATCGGTATTTTTCCCCTCTCTTTCTTTAACCCCCTCACAGTGCGCCATCGCGGATGGCGAATTAAGCGGCTGTCTTGACTCATGACAAAGCGCCGCTGGCCGACACCTTTCTATAATCAGGCCCGTTTCTACATTACTGGTGTGACCCTATGGCTTATCAACTGAACATCAACTGGCCCGAATTTTTAGAGAAGTACTGGCAAAAGCAGCCGGTGGTATTAAAGAATGCTTTCCCGGACTTCGTCGATCCGATTACGCCGGATGAACTGGCCGGCCTGGCCATGGAACCCGAAGTCGACAGTCGCCTGGTGAGCCTGGTTAACGATCGTTGGCAGGCCAGCAACGGGCCGTTTGAACATTTTGACGGTCTGGGCGAGACCGGCTGGTCTCTGCTGGCACAGGCGGTGAACCACTGGCATATGCCGGCTGCCGAGTTGGTACGTCCCTTCCGCGTTCTGCCAGACTGGCGCCTTGACGACCTGATGATCTCCTTCTCCGTCCCCGGTGGCGGCGTTGGCCCGCATATCGACCAGTACGACGTCTTTATTATCCAGGGAATGGGCAGTCGTCGCTGGCGTGTGGGTGATAAACTGCCGATGCGCCAGTTCTGTCCGCACCCGGCGCTGCTGCATGTTGATCCTTTCCCGCCAATCATTGATGAAGATCTGGCGCCAGGCGATATCCTTTATATCCCACCGGGATTCCCGCACGATGGTGTTACTCACGAAACCGCGCTGAACTACTCCGTCGGCTTCCGTGGTCCTAATGGTCGCGATCTCATCAGCAGCTTTGCCGATTACGCGCTGGAAAACGATCTCGGCGGCGAGCACTACAGCGATCCGGACCTCACCTGTCGTGAGCATCCCGGTCGCGTAGAAGAGTATGAGCTCGCACGCCTGCGGTCGATGATGATCGACATGATTAACCAGCCGGCCGACTTTACGCAGTGGTTCGGCCGCTTTGCGACCACCCCGCGCCATGAGCTGGACATTGCCCCAGCCGAGCCACCGTATACTGCAGAAGAGGTTGTGGATGCGCTGAAGGGGGGGGAAAAGCTGTGCCGCCTGAGCGGACTACGGGTTCTGCATATCGGCGACAGCTTCTTTGTTAACAGCGAACAACTGGAAATAACCGACGTTAATGCGCTGGATGTTCTGTGCCAGTATACCACTGTGGGTCAGGATGCGCTGGGCGATGCGCTACAGAATCCGGCATTTGTGGCGGAACTCGTCCGCCTGATGAATCAGGGCTATTGGTACTTCGAAGAGTAATCCCAGTGTCCCGCACTGATGCATCCGAAAGCCTGGTTTTGCCAGGCTTTCAACGTTTACGGCATCTGTTTGGGCAAGGGCAGGATGAAGGTCATTGCACGGAATCGATGTGGTCGCCGTACCGGGAGTCACATGGGATCAGGATCGGAGGTGATGAGCCCCATCGCTACCCCGATGATCGGCGGTATGATCACCGCCCGCGGCTATCACATTGTTCCTCCGGCGGCATACAGGCTGAGGTGACTATACCGGCCGACGCGGAAATCGATGTCAGCCGGCTACCAGACGAGTGCCAGAACAGCACCCGCTTTTATTATTTCAGCACCATATTAACGGCCCAGTAAGTTCTCATATTGCACCTGGAACTGCGGCGCATTCCACGAACCATCGAGCAAGGTGTAAGTGATATAACCCTTGTTCAGCCAGCCGCTGTCGTTATCTTCTGTCGTCGGTTCCAGCGATGCCGGATTCATTGTCTGCTTCGCCGTACCGTCCGCCTGCAGTTCATAGCCGATCTGCGGCGTTGGAAACTGCTGATTGTCGATATAGTGGACGCCTTTAATTTCAGCGGCTGGCAGCGGTGGATAGTTGATACTCAGCCCGGAGCCTTTCGGCAGCAGTGCCACGCCTGGCTGGCGCGTCGCGTTCAGTTTATCCACCACCGTCACCACGTAATCCACAGAATCTGGCCAGTATTTATGCGTGCTCGGCCATTTGTTTTTCATTTCCTCTTCCGTGAAGCGATAACCGATGCTGGCCGCGATAGCCGGGAAACCGTAACGCAGCGCGCGGACAGCCGCGCTGACGGTGCCCGAATTCACCTGAGCCATGCCGGTATTTGGCCCATCATTCACCCCAGAAATAACCAGATCCGGCGCCGCCTCTTTCATCACACCCCACAGGCCAAAATCCACGGCATCCGCCGGGGTGCCCGGGAAGCAGTAGCGTTTGTCGGCTACTTTCTTCACGTCGAACGTTTTACCCGGTTTGAAGGTTATCGCTGAGCCGATGCCGCTCTGGTTGGTGGCGGGCGCCACCATCCACACGTCATACCCTTTGGCGGCCAGCTTTTCCTGCAACGACGTTGTGCCAACCGACTGGCAGCCATCGTCGTTAACCAGCAGGATTCTGAGCGGTTTTTCCGCCGCCTGGATCGAGGCGGCCAGCACGGTGAGCAGAGAGGCGGCGAGGATGTTGATTTTCACGATGACTCCTTAGTTAGCATCAAGATATTTGTCTGGCACAAAAAAAAACCTAAGAAACCTGCACGCAAATTGACTTGCGCCAGGTCTCTTAGGTTTTGCCGTTATTCCGTTACAATCCCAGGACAATTGAAAAATACCCCGTATCAACAGGATAATCCAGAGGTGGCAGGTTTATTATGTGACTACGATCAATAACGCCAGATCACTCCCTACAAAAATAGAGGGTATTAAAATGATATTCCACCTGAAGCCAAATACCTACCACTTGAGAATTTACTATATTATTTCCAGACAATGCCTGGAGGGTTAAAATGTTATTGGTAACAAACCAAAAGGCTTGCGAACGATCACATTTATTAATATAAAAACGAATTCTACCTGTTTTTCCATCGCCAACATGATAAGGTCGGCACTACTGGATTGTTACTGTTTTCAACACAGGCAAAACCTACGTCACATACTCCGGCGGCATCGCATAAATATGCCCGACCAGAGTCGCTGACGTAGGTTTTTTTTTGCTTTAACATAATAAAAAGGATAACAATATGAAAAAATGGCTAACCGTAATCATCATGTTCGCCAGCGCAGCAACCTGTTCAGCAGCAGAAATGAAAGACGATGGCAGCATTAATATCTATTTTGCCCGACACGGGAAAACGCTATTAAATACCTTCGACCGCGTACAGGGATGGGCCGATTCTCCGCTGACTGAAGACGGTATCCGCGTTGCCCGCTATCTCGGCGAAGGTTTAAAAGGGGTGAAGTTCGATCGTTTTTATTCCAGCGATGCCGGGCGACAGCGAGAAACTATGGCCGTGATTCTGAAACAGGCCGGAATCAACGATTATCATCTGATCGAGTTGCCAGGCCTGCGTGAAGCTTTCTTTGGCGGCTTTGAGGGCGGCTTTAACAAGGATATGGCAGCGGCCGGTGCAAAACAGCTGGGATTAAAAGACAGCGCCGCCCTGTTCAGCAAAATGAAAGCGGGCACCCTGCCGGTGAACGAAAGCCAGAACGCACTGGCCGCCGCCGACCCGCAAGGCATGGCGGAAAACTATCAGCAGGTGAAGCGTCGTACTCAGGCGGCATTGCATACCATTGTTGAAAATGCCAGAGCCCATGGCGACAAAAATATCCTCGCTATTTCGTCCGGTACGTCGATGCAAATTATGATTTCCGACCTGACCCATGATACGGCGAAAAATAAACCGCTGGCCAACGCTGCCGTGGTGAAAATTGTTTATAAAAATGGCATATATTCGGTTCCGGAAATCGGCACAATGAAATATATCGAAGCTGGCAAGCAGACCCTCAATAAAAATAACTGATTGCTTAATTATATTATTACAGATGACTATTGAAGCCAGCCCCAGCTGGCTCTCAGCATCTCGCTTCGGGGTTTATAATGAAAAATAATATTATTACTATGCTGCTGCTGACACTTCCTGCCAGCGCCTGGTCAGCAAATAGCGTTCCGCAAGCAGATATGGTCGATACGGTATTTGCCGATCCTTTTTTTAGCCAGTCACATATGACGCTGTCGCTTAAAAACTACTGGAAATACCTCAAGGAAGAAGAGACAGAACCAAAGAAAGTACACAACGCCTGGGGTCAGGGCGTTGCAGTGGATTACCAGTCAGGTTATTTCGCCGATATCATTGGCTTCGATGCGATTTATTATGGTGCCATCAAGCTGGGTGCCAGTGATTATTTTAACTCACGTGGTGTGCTCTACAATGATGGGACCGGTAATAAAAAGAGCAATGCGGAGGGTTTTTCTAAGTTTGGTCAGCGCAACATGAAGCTGAAATATCAACTCGCCGATCTCAATCTGAACGCCCGCTGGGGCTGGCAGATGATTAAAAACGTTGGCGTCATCTCTACCTCTACCCGTCTGTCGCCCACCACCTATCTCGGCTGGACCGGCGGCATCAACTACAATGACGTGACCCTGCGTAGCGCCTATATCGAAAGCTCGATGGATCGTAACTCGCCGGATAAGAAGCGCTTCCAGACCAACACCGGACGGTACCTCAACCATATCGCCAGCGGCGATATACTGTGGCAGAACGAACGGCTGAATCTACAGTACGGCTATGGTGAAAGCGATAACTACCTGCGCCGCCATGTGCTGTTCACTCAATTCAAACCGCTGAAGCAGTTGAATATCGGTACGCAAATTTATGCCACGCAGGCTTTGGATGAATATAAAGCGATGCCGGCCAACAAGCGTGATTTCGACAGCGATGCCCGGCATTATGCGATTGATGTGAAATGGCAGGCGGACAACTGGAGTACGAAGTGGGGGCTGGGCTATACCGATGCCGAAAAAGCCCATGAAATCGGCTTTTTCCCCCGACATATGAGCAAAAACTCACGCGGTACCTTTATTTCGATGGCCTACGCTGGCAACGACTACATGCGCGACGGAGAGCTGGTGCTGGCGAATATTTCCGACTACAACCTGACGCCAGAGCTGGCGGTAGGCCTGGCGGGCAACATTGCGCAGTTCAACTACAAGGGCAACCACGTGCGTACGGGTGAAATCAACGCTTTTAGCCGCTGGGTACCAACGCATCCGAAGCTGAAAAACCTGACCGTATGGGCGATGTTCGGGCCTGGATGGTCCTATCGCATGAACGGAAAAACACCGGTGCTGAACGATGGTCACTCTATCCGGGCCAACTCACTCTCTTCCGAGGTCATCATCGAGTATCGTTTTGCTCTGTTCTGATCTCTCGCCGCGACACGCGGTGGTACCGGCAATCACGCAAAACAGCACAATCAGCGTACGTAACATAGCCGTACGTCGGTAAACTGCCGAAACTGCCTCGCATATCTTTTTCGTGAAACAATAGAACAACGGCGCGCCATCATATTCTATGATGGCGCGCCGCCATTCTCCCCACCGACTGTCGAGGGATTGCCTTGCAAACCATTCGTACCGTGCCGTTACCCGGAGAAAGCCGGATCGTAAATCTCTTTACTTCCCCGGAGCTTGCGGATGCTTTCGCCATCACCCTGCCCCCTGATACATCTTCTGATATCAATACTCTGGCTCATCAGGTGCTGGCGAGGCCGCCGCGCTGGTTCAGATGGCTGCTGGCCTGCCGGGATCTTATGGTCAGGCCCTTCGGGATCCAGACCTCCACTCAGATGCGCGCAAAACTGGTCGCAGACGGCACGCCCCATATCGATTTTTTCCCGGTGCTCGCTGTAGAGGACAACGAGGTGATCGTCGGCACCAATGACAGCCATCTCGATTTCAGGGTCGCCGTGTTGGTTCGTCGGCGCCACGAGACGCAGACGAATCAAAAAGAGGTGGTACTGGCTTCCGTAGTGCACTGCCATAACCGAACCGGGAAGCTTTATATCACATTGATTGCTCCATTCCATCGCCTGGTGGTGCGCTCCATGCTCAAGCGAGCGGCGGCAAGAGGCTGGCGATAACCGCGCCCAGTGTCTCCGGCACGGTGATTCTGCGCCAGCGACGAGGGACGCGATCCGACCACTATTCCGTAGGCAAGACGCCCGTTTTCACGATGGCAAAAGACACGCCGCCGGAGACCGATGGCCTCCGGCGGACGGATTTATTGCGCTTTCTTCTCCAGCGCTTCCCACAGTCCCAGCAGGTAAGTCACTCCCAGCGCACGATCGTAAAGACCGTATCCGGGACGACCGGTTTCGCCCCAGATAAACCGGCCGTGATCCGGGCGAATATAGCCGTCAAAACCGTTATCATGGAGAGCCTGCATGACGCGATACATATCCAGCGAGCCATACTGCGACGGATGCGCGGATTCGTAGAAATCTTTATCCTTAATTAGCTTAATGTTACGCACATGGGCAAAATGGAGACGCTTGCGACGCGTAAATTCGGCAAGAATTTCATAGACGTTATTATCCGGATCTTCTGCAATCGACCCGGTGCACAGCGTGATGCCATTCGCCGGAGAATCCACGGCATCGCAAATCTTCGTCAGATCATCCCGGTTTTTCACCACCCGCGGGAGGCCAAAAATAGAGTACGGCGGATCGTCCGGGTGAATCGCCATTTTCACCCCCACTTCCTCGCACACCGGGATAATTTCTCTGAGGAAATAAAACAGATTTTCCCGCAGTTTATTATCATCGACACCGCTATAACGGGCGAACAGTTCCTGCACTTTAACCAGCCGCTCGGGCTCCCATCCCGGTAACGCAAAACCGTTGGCGCTATCGAGTACCTCCTTGACGACCTCTTCCAGACTTTTATCGATGCCGCTTTTTTCGAAGGCCATCGTCAGCGAACCGTCCGGCAGGACGTAGTTCATGTCGGTCTTCATCCAGTCAAAGACCGGCATGAAGTTATAGCAGATAACCTTGACGCCAAAGTCGGCCAGATTGCGGATCGTCTGTTTATAGTTTTCGATGTAGCGATCGCGCGCCGGGGTACCTATTTTGATGTCATCATGAATGTTGACGCTTTCAATCACTTCCATTGTCAAGCCCGCAGCATGGGCCTGGTCAACCAGAGCCTTAATCTTTTCGACTGGCCAGACTTCTCCGGGAGCAACGTCATACAGTGCCCCGACAACACCTTCCACACCCGGCACCTGCCGGATATATTCCAGTGGGATTTTGTCTTCCTGTGGTCCAAACCAGCGCATTGTCATCTGCATTTTGTATCCGCCTTAATCGTTGCATCTCTGCATGCTTATTTGTTGTGCCATACTAGTATTTTATAGCATATGCAGTAACTACCGTTTGATCAACCACCTCGTTAAAAAAGCGTGACAACACGATAAAAAGACGCACGGGCGAAGCATGATCTTGATTATCTCTGTTGCCGTTAATTGTTTTTATCTTGTAAAAAAATAACAAATTCCGTTTAAAGTTATCATCATCTATAACACGACTTTATTTTCAGCCATTAAATTCATCGCGGGCTTTTATTTTGCGGCCTGAATATCGCTGACGAAATACATGCGTTAAGTCACAATTTTACCATCGATTCTTGTATGGTAGTAGACATTTAATGAAAGGGGAGCTTACCCTCAACGCTATTATGTTCCCGTCATACACCGGCCCCGGCTTAACACTGGGGATGCGTAGTAAAAGCGATATCGTGTACGGAGTAGATATGTCACTGATAAAAAACAGCTTCATGATAAACAATGCGCCAGGTCAGCGGCTGTATTCTGAGGTAGCAAAAGCGTTACCGATTATTGATTACCACTGTCATCTTGATGCCAGAGCCATTTGGGAAAACAAACCGTTCACGGATATTACTCAGCTCTGGCTGGAGGGCGATCATTACAAATGGCGGGCAATGCGGGCCAATGGAATATCTGAACAAAAAATTACCGGCAATGCTTGTGCCGAAGAAAAATTTGAAGCCTGGGCACAAACTGTCGAAGCCAGTTTTGGCAATCCTCTTTATCACTGGACCCACCTTGAGCTGAAACATTATTTTGCTATCGACGAAACGCTTAATAGCAAAAACTGGCGCGATATTATGCCGCAGTGTAATGCGCAATTACGCCACGACGACTTTTTACCCCAGGCGCTCATCCGCCGTTCAAACGTTGAAGTGTTGTGCACGACCGATGGGCCGCTCGACGATCTGGAGTACCATCGGCTGCTGGCAGCAAAAGGCGATTTTTCTCCTCGTGTTTTGCCAACATTTCGGCCTGACGAGCTGTTTGACACCAGCCCCGAACGCTTCCTGACGTTTGTCTCTGGACTGGCGCAGAAAACCCAGCGGACGATAACCTCACTGGATCAGTTCCTGGCTGCTCTCGAAGCGCGCATTGATTTTTTCCACAGCACGGGCTGTCGCGTGTCAGACCACGGCCCGCTGGCGATCCGTTTTTGCCCGCTTGATGAGGCCGGACAGACCGCGCTGTTTCAGCGCAGGCTGGCTGGAGAGGCGCTGGATGAGCACGCTCTTCAAGCCTGGGAAAGTATGATTTTTGTCGCGCTGGCCAAAATGTACAAGCAGCGCGACTGGGCAATGCAGATTCACTTTGGCGCCATTCGTAACAACAACACGACCATGTTCAACAAAGTCGGCATCAACTGCGGCTTTGACTCTATTGGCGATCAAACTCACCTTGCCCAGAGCCTGAACGCGCTGCTTAACGCCATGGTAGAAAATGACGGTCTACCGAAAACCATTCTTTATAACCTCAATGCCAGCTATAACGATGTGGTCGCCTCTACCCTCGCCAACTTTCAGAGCGGCGAGGATGGTATGAAATCTCCGCTGCAGTTCGGTTCCGGATGGTGGTTTAACGATACCCGACGCGGCATGGTTAACCAGCTCAATACGCTGGCCGATCAGGGGCTGCTGGCCAACTTTATCGGCATGCTGACCGATTCTCGCAGCTTCGTCTCCTACACCCGACATGATTATTTCCGCCGGATCCTCTGTGACCTGGTTGGCGGCTGGGTAGAGAAAGGTGAAGTGCCGGAAGATCGCGCCATCCTCGACACCATGATCCGTGGTATTTGCGTGGACAACGCCCGTCGTTATTTTCGTTTTTGAACCGGCAGAGACAGGGATAAACTATGACTCGTAAGAACAGAAAAGTGACCATCCCCGTCAGTATCGGCTACGGTCTGACGGATATTATGGGTGGCGGCGCATTTACCGTGATTGGCGCATGGCTGCTTTTCTTCTATACCACCTTTGTCGGCCTGTCGCCGATTGAAGCAGCATCGATTGTCGCGATCGCCCGTATCGTTGATGCCATCGTCAGCCTGTTTATGGGCAGCTTCACGGATCATTTCTATAAAAACTATTTGGGTAAGAAATTTGGTCGGCGGCGGTTTTTCCTGCTGATCGGCGCACCGCTTATGCTGGTTTATACCCTGCTGTGGCTGAACGGTATGAACTACTGGTTCTATCTCGCGGTGTATCTGGCCTTTGAGATCATTGCCGCCATGGTGCTGATCCCGTGGGAAACGCTGCCTTCCGAAATGACCAAAGATTTTAATAGCCGAACCAAACTTTCCACATGTCGTATGTTCCTTTCGGCATCCGGGACCTTTCTTGCAACCTTTATCCCCGGCCTGCTGATTGGCGCACTGGGTGAAAACAATGCGGATGCCTATCTGATCAACGGCGTGGTGTTTGCCGTGATGTTCATGGTCTGCGTCTTTATCTCGTGGAAAGTGACCTGGGAACGCGAGCTGACACCGGACATGCTGGCTGAAATAGAAAAAGATCGTAAGTCCACAACGGCGGCCGAGAAGCTTGTCGCCTTTGGCAACCTGTTTAAGGAATATGCCTCTACCCTCAAGGTACGGGCGTTCCGTAAGCACCTGGCGATTTATCTCTTTTCCTTTACGGCGAAGGACGTCTACAACACCGTGTTCGTCTTTTTCTGTGTCTACTGCCTGAACGTCTCATCCTCACTGGCGGGTACGCTGCTGTCGATGAGTATTGTCGGGCTGCCGGTTACGCTGGCAGCGGGCGTGGCGATCATTAAGTATGGGCCCTCTCGCCTCTATGTCTTCGCCTATAGCCTGATGCTGCTGTGTCTCGGCGGGTTCTTCCTGGTGTATCAGTTCCCGACCGACAACAAAGTCATGCTACTGGTGATCATTGCGGGCATCTATCAGGTCGGCCGCTGCGTGCTGGAGTTTACACCGTGGAACGTCTTCCCGTTTATTCCCGATATTGACGAAATGATTACCCGCCAGCGTCGCGAGGGCCTGTTTGCTGCGGTAATGACGTTCTCGCGTAAAACGACGGTCGCGATCGCCACCTTTGCCGTGGGCCTGCTGTTGCAAAGCGGCGGCTTCGTGAAAGGGAGCCAGACTCAGCCTCAGGAAGCGATTAATACCATCGCAACGCTGCTGTTTGCCGGCACCGCCATCCTGCTGCTGATTGCGCTGTGGCAGGCGCTGACCTTCCATCTGAACAAACGTACGCACAAGATTTTTGTCGATGAAGTTGAACGCCTGAAGGCGAACGGCCTTCAGCAAGACGTCACACCTGAAGCGCGCCATGTGGTTGAAGATCTGACGGGTTATCGCTATGACACGCTCTGGCGTAACACCCCACCCGAGCGAGCAAAAGCGGGGAAACCCACCTCGGTACTGAACTGACCGATGCCGCCGGCAGCAGCATAATGCCTGCTGCCGCGCGGTTGCCCTGCCCGGCAGACCATTTTAAGGCCAGCGGATTATTTCACCATCTTCTACGTTTTCTCGACATCCTTCAGCCCGCCTTCGTTGACGGCGTTCTGATATCCCATACTTTGCAGCATTTTTCTGCTTTGCGAGACTGGTTCCCGGTATTGCAGTACAGGTGCAGCGTGTCATTTTTGTCTTTTGCCACTTCGCCAATGCGCCTATCCAGCTGTTTCAGGGGAATATTCACCGCCCCTTCAACGTGTATTTCCTGAAACTGGTCGGGGATACGGACATCAATCCAGTACTCAGCCGCCCACAATGAGGTGGACGCCATCAGCCTAGCGCCGGTCAAGATCGTTATTTTCATTACCTGTGGCAGATAAAACATGACGGCAGTTCTCCTTGTTTATTTTTCTTAGTCAGCCGAAATCAAACTGGCGAAGGCATCCCGGGCGATCTTTGAGCGCATCAGGAAAATGGGGGAAAGCGGATAATCGATGATATGAGCGCAAAATCCACAGGGCCGGCAAACTGGCAGTCTCAGTTAAAATTACTATGCTTAAAGATAACGTCACCTGTGCAACGTTGATTTTATAGGGAGTGTATATGGGGTTCTGGAGAATTGTTTTAACGATTATTTTGCCGCCGCTTGGCGTATTACTGGGTAAAGGATTCGGCTGGGCATTTATTCTGAATATTGTACTGACATTGCTGGGTTATATCCCTGGTCTGATTCACGCATTCTGGGTGCAAACGCGCGATTAACCAATATCATCATGACGGCGCATCAGCGCCGTTTATTTTTGCCAGGCATTTTTCATCGCACTCTTATGTTGCACTTTTACAGCATCCCTGACATCTATTGGCAGGAGAGTGAACTTGAATTCGGCAAACTGCAGGCAACAAAAAACCCGCACAGGGCGGGTTCATTTTACTATCAGCAGCGCTTATCTGCTCGGGCTATCGCCTTCATCGCTATTGTAAGCGTCGCGGATAAGTCGCGTGGCTTACAGCGGAGTAACATTTCCAGCTGCCGGGCCTTTCGCGCCATTTTCAATGGTGAAGGAAACCTGCTGGCCTTCATCAAGGGTCTTGAAGTTGTCACTCTGGATAGCAGAGAAATGTACGAATACATCTTTACTGCCGTCGTTCGGAGTAATAAAGCCAAAACCTTTATCTGCGTTAAACCATTTTACTAAACCAGTCATTTTATTAGACATAAATACTTCCTTAATTAATGAGCCACTCAACGCGGCGATGATGGCCTGTATTTAGAGATACTTATTTGGCACTTAGGAGGAGGCTCATGAAGAAGGGTATCTGTGGATAGCTCTTGAACTGAGGACTGCTTTACTAAAACTGCTTTCATAAGGTCTGTGTACCAAACCGATGACGTCATTAAGACATAGAGAAATTATTATAGCAAGGTTTATGTTTTTTATTTTACCCACTTAAACACCCGGATGGCTATATGTCCGTTAAATTCAGCTGCTAACATCAATCGCCATCTCAGTTTTGCAGAATAGCGATGCATCTGCTATTTCAGGGCATTCGCGCGCGTCTTTTTTGAAATCATAAATAATACCAGAGCCACCGGCAGGGATATCCCGAGGAAAAACATGAACAAATGAGAAAAATGAACCGGCGCTGCGGACAGGTCGGATTGGCTAAACGATGACTAAAAGCCGGCAGAGCGGACAGGTATCCGCTCCTGCCGTCAAAAACGGATTATTCACTCCTGTCACGAATCAGTTTCTTTCTGTCGATCGGGTTGCCCTCCCTATCGAAGTAGCGGCTCGGCCATATTTCCGCGGGGTCGATACCCAGCGCCTGCGCAATTAAAAACTCCCCCTTCGGCCAGGGGCGGGACAGCGTGTTGGCCAACGTTGACGAGCTCAGCCCCGCCTGGCGGGACACCGCCGCCAGCGACAGGTTGCGCTTTTTTAATTGCGCAATGATATCAGCCGGATGCATATCAGTTCTGTTCATCTCATTCATTCCTTCGCGTTAGTGAAGTCATTCATATTCTCATCACAACACTAAGTAATACTTAGTACATTTTCAACTAACAGCTACCAGAATCGTGATTCTGTTTCCAGTCTTTCAGGATCATCATGCTGCCGCACCGTTTAAAAGAAGCACGCCTCAGAACGGGACTTTCCCAACAAAAACTGGGTATCCTCGCGGGTATTGATGAGGCGACGGCGAGTGCGCGGATGAACCAGTATGAACGCGGCATCCACACTCCTGACTTCGCGCTGGCCTGTCGGCTGGCAGAAGTGCTGAAGATCCCGGCCTGTTATTTCTATACGGTTGAAGACGATCTGGCAGAAGTAGTAGCGGGCTGGTATCAACGCTGAGGCGTCAGGCTCGTTTATGCGGATCACACTTTTCAGCCCTCGCCACTCACTGATCAACAAACAAGTGTTATCCTTCACGGCGTAAATACCTTTCTACTCAACCCGAGGCTTTGATGCTGGAGAATGTCATCATCCGATAATCAGCTTCCCGACCTTCTCAGGCCGGACTGGTTATCAATGCGCTGAAACCGAATGCGGACACCGTTGTGTGTTTGCACGTTTTGCACATGATGATTAAACAGGCTTTCCAGTATGAATTTATCCCGTCAGGAACAACGAACCTTACACGTTCTCGCCAAAGGTGGACGGATTGCGCACGTTCGCGATGCGTCTGGCCGCGTCACTTCCGTTGAATGCTACAGCCGCGAAGGGCTTCTGCTCGCCGACTGCACGCTCGCCGTCTTCAAAAAACTCAAAACCAAAAAGCTGATCAAATCCGTCAACGGTCAGCCCTACCGTATTAATACCAGCGGGCTGAACAATGTTCGCGCCCAGAGCGATAACCGCTAAGGCGAGTGTTATGACAGCAGGCAACTTCACTTTTCATCTCGCAGACAAGAGTGAGCCCGCGATATCCGGGACGTTGAAACCCACGTGCCTGACTTCAGTCAAGAAGCCAGCAAGGTGGCATCGTCACTAAGGACGAAAGCGCGCGCTCTGCTGGCCCGGCATCTCATCCATGGCCGATTATCTCGCCCTCCCCGACCTTGTGGGCCTCTTTCGACAAACCTGGCGATGATGTGGTGGAAAGAGTGCCCGCAAGTGTTGCGTGATTGGCCTCAATTTTCCCGCTACTATCTCATCCGGATTATAGTGGCGAAAAGTCCGCAGGTTGGCTGTTTTTGGTCCTTCAAAACAGACTCTGCCAGGTTAATCGAAATAAACGGACATAATAAACGCCATAATCCAGGAAGCGAAAAAGACATACGTTGGACTTACTCTTTATTTTCCTGGTGGGTTGCTCAATTACATTATTTAAAGCAGAAATTAAAAAGCGTACCAAGGCGAACCATTTTGCAAATAATATAGCCATATAGTCAAACCATTGATAGTTACAATACTCTGTATTTTCCTGTGAAGTTCAGCTGACAATAATCCAATAAGCCCCTGTTTTTTAGCGGTGCTGTTGCTGTGAGTAAGGCTTTAGGATGACTCATCAACACGCCAGATACATGGCTTGTGGAAAGCCTTAGTTTCGATGATCACAGAAGTAAAAAAACATAATTAATTAATGTAAAAACGTAATGGATTCTCCCAAGCCATCTGTGTCAGAAAGTATTTCACTTTCACAAAAGAATTCGGAGACTTGATTAGAATGAACAAAAACATAATGCAAAGTCGACATGATGAATATCATAAATTAACTCGCGAAGAACGTATTGGTTATGGGATGGGTGATTTTGCGCAAAATCTTGTTTTTGGTACAATAGGTGGTTTTCTTGCTCTTCACATGTTGACGGTAAATACAATCAGCACCGCCACAGCGGGATTTATATTCTTGTTTGTCCGCATTATTAATGTTTTCTGGGATCCGATGGTCGGTACCTACGTTGACAAAAGAAGTTCAAGCGCTGGCAAATATCGCCCCTGGCTTTTAAGAGCCGGGATTCCACTCGTCATTCTCTCCGCGTTGCTTTTTGCACCCATTCCTGGAATAAGAGGTTCGGTTCCTTTTGCGTTTATCATTTATCTGGCGCTGGATTTAGTGTATTCATTAGTGAATATTCCTTATGGGTCTCTTAATGCCTCATTAACCAGGGACCCTGAATCAATTGATAAACTGACAAGTACGCGCATGATGCTGGCAAACAGTGCCAATCTGCTTGTCTATACCCTGTTTCCCATGTTTGTACAGATGGTTTCACCAAAAGATCGCAGCCTCAAGGATACTGGTTTTTTTGGCCTGAAGCTCAATATGGGTAACTATACCGATCCATCAGCTAACTATGCGTGGTTTGGCGTTTACTCAATTTATATGTTAATCGGTGCGGCAGCACTTTATTTCTGCTATAAATTCACCAAAGAACGTGTTGTCGCGACAGCAGAACAGACGGCTAACGTAAAAGCGACAGATTTATTCCTTGAGCTCAAGAATAACCGACCTCTCGTCATTCTCGGTTTATTTTTCATGTTAGCCTTTACCTTCATGTTTTTCATGAACACGGTGAATGGCTTTTTCAATCAGTTTGTTGTCGGCCATTCTGAATGGATGGGGGCTATTGGTCTTATCGCCTCAATTCCCGGCATCATCTTCCCTATTTTCTGGTCCAGACTGAAGAAAATCTTCGGTAAAAAAGGCTTCTTCCATCTTTTCCTCGGCATGTTTATTGTGGGGGAATTGCTGACCTACGTGTGGTCACGCGAAGGCATGCATGATGCCCTGTGGCTTGCTTACGTCGCAACATTCATTAAACAATGGGGCTTAACCTCGGCTACCGGCTTCATGTGGGCGCTTGTTCCAGAAGTTATTGCCTATGGCGAATTAAAATCGGGCAAGCGTAATGCCGCAATCATTAATGCGATTATGGGGCTCTTCTTCAAAATTGGTTTTACGATTGGCGGTGCGATTCCACTGTGGTTACTGGCCGCTTATGGCTTTAACGAAACCGACGCGCAACAAAGCACAAGTGCTATCAACGGAATCATTATGACCGCGGTGTGGATACCCATCGTGTTAGC
>NZ_JBCNNS010000097.1:0-16098 GCF_039594335.1 Raoultella sp. | reverse complement strand
CGGTCAGCCGAAGGCGGGGGAAACGCTGGTAGTGGCCGCGGCTACCGGGCCGGTTGGCGGTACGGTTGGACAAATCGCCAAACTAAAAGGTTGTCGCACGGTGGGGATTGCCGGGGGCAGCGAGAAGAGCCGTTATGCGGTCGACACCCTTGGGTTTGATATCTGCCTCGATCATCACGCCGGGGACTTTGCCAGCCAGCTGGCCGAGGCCTGTCCGCAGGGTATTGATATCTATTACGAAAACGTCGGCGGCAAGGTGTTTGATGCCGTGCTGCCGTTGCTCAATACTTCGGCGCGGGTCCCGCTGTGCGGTCTGGTCAGTGGGTATAATGCAACCGGACTGCCGGAAGGCCCGGATCGTCTGCCGCTATTGATGGCGACACTGCTGAAAAAACGTATCCGGATGCAGGGTTTTATCATCGGCCAGGACTACGGGCATCGTATTGCCGAGTTCCAGGAGGAGATGGGGCGCTGGGTACAGGAAGGCAAAATCAAATACCGTGAGCAGCTTGTCGATGGCCTGGAGCGTGCGCCCAATGCGCTGATTGGTCTGCTGAAGGGCGAAAACTTCGGCAAAGTGGTGGTCCGGGTTTCACCCGACGAATAGGTCTTATGCCCCGGCGGCAGAGCGCCGGGGCGAGGATCGGCAAAGCACCAGAAATGGCGCGCTCCATCCGGGTTTTCCTTAAATACCTTTCCAAGGTAAACGCTGTTTGTCGGTCACGATACTGAAATTAACGAAGCTGCCTGCCTCTGATCGATCCAACCCGGACAGACCAAAGGCAGGTTTATTGACGAACGAGCGGACAGGGCCTGCGTCTGACAAACTCATCGCCTGATACTCTGCAAACTGCCGACGCTCGTCTTTATCCAGAAGGCAGTATCGCAGCCTTTAACGTCTCTCAGAATCCTTATTCAGCCATAAAACGCCAGCCGATCGACTAACAGGTCCACAAACCGCTCCCGGTCGATATCCAGCAACACCGTGGTATTCGGCTGCTTGCCGGTGAGGAAGTAATAATCAACCACCGTCATCCCCTGGGTGTATTTCCCCTGAGTTTCCACGCCCACCCAGCGCTCAACGCTGGTAAACAACTCCGGCTTCAGCAGCCAGGCGATGGTGCAGGGATCGTGCAGCGGAGCACCGGTGAAACCCCATTTGGCATCCTTGTGATACTCCATAAAGAAGTCGAGCAGCTCGGCAACAATGGTCGCCACCGGGTTGCCCACCTGGCGGAAACGTTCGATATCCAGGCCATGAATCTGCGCCCGATGCGTGACGTCCAGCCCGGCCATCACCACCGGAATACCCGACTGGAAGACGATCTCCGCCGCTTCCGGGTCGACGTAGAGATTAAACTCGGCGGCGGGCTGCCAGTTGCCCAACACCATCGCGCCGCCCATCAGGACAATGCGGGCGATCTTGTCATGCAGTTCCGGGTGGCTGTTGAGCAGCAGGGCGACGTTGGTTTGCGGGCCGGTGGCGACAATCGTCACCGGTTGCGGGCTTTCGCGTAGCGTTTTGGCCATCAGCTCGACGGCGGTGCAGGCCTGCGGCGTAAAATCTGGTTCCGGCAGCGCCGGGCCGTCGAGCCCGCTTTCGCCGTGAACGTTGTCAGCGATGATCAGCTCCCGCATTAGCGGCTTACGCGCGCCGCCGGCGACAGGAATGTCTTGCCTTCCCAGCAGCGTCAGCATGCGCAGCACGTTGCGCAGGGTTTTGTCCGGCGTCTGGTTGCCAGCGGAGGCGGTGATCGCCTTGACGTCAAGTTCGGGTGAGGCGAGGGCGAGAACCATCGCGATGGCGTCATCATGACCGGGATCGCAATCGAGAATGATCGGCAGTGCCATAGCAGCTCCTTGTTGGGCGTTATTTGTGACAAGGGTAACGCTCGAGGGCACAACAGACGAGAAAGGATAAAACAAAGCGTGAAGTAAGTGGCAATAAGACGCCCGGGAACCTCGCCAGTGACAAGAGAACCGCTCCCCGGTGGCGCTGCGCTTACCGGGGCTACAGCCGGTGTAACACCGTAGCCCGGGTAAGGGGTTTACACCGCAACACGGGAAACTGACCAAGTGACACGGGAACCTCACGAGTGACATGGAATCCTCCCCCCGATGGCGCTGCGCTTACCGGGGAGAGGGGTTACACAGAGGGTTATTCAAAACGCCAGGCGACGTTCAGGCCGACGCCATAGTTACGTCCCGGCGCGGGTTCGTAGTAACGACCGTTGGACTCATTGACAATCACCGAGCCGACGTAGCTGCGATCGAAGAGGTTATCGACGCGGCCAAACAGATCCATGTCCATCTTGCCATAGCTCCACTTATAACCGGTGGTGAGACCGACCACCGTCCAGGACGGGGCTTTGGCGGTGTTCTCGTCGTTAGCCATGATATCGCTCATATAGCGAATATCGCTGCCGGCGTACCAACCGCGATCCGGCTGATAGCCGAACGAGGCGTATCCCATATTGCGCGCGATACCCGGAATACGGTTGCCGTTGCAGCTGGCGTCATCGCAGACGTTGGTCCGGTAGGTCGCATCAAGCCAGGTCCATGCAGCTTTCAGTCGCCAGCTTTCGCCGAACTGCTGATCCAGCCCCAGTTCCATGCCCTGACGACGCGTTTTCCCGGCGTTTTTGTAGCTGGTACGGCCGCCGCTGCTGGCATCCACCACAATCTCGTTATCGGTATTAGTCTGGAATATCGCGGCAGTAAACAGGCCATTGCCGACCCGCGTCTTACTGCCAATCTCGACCGTATCATTGGTCGAAGGCTGCAGGCCGAAATTGAGGCCGCTTTGGTTACCGGAACGGTAGGAGAGCTCGTTAATGGTGGGCGTCTCAAAGCCGCGACCAGCGGAGAGATAGATGTTCCACGCCTCGGTGACCGCATATTTTAATGAACCGGCTGGCAGCCATTTGTGGTAGCTGGCGTCGCCGCTGTCATCGCCGTTACGCGGAGTCACGTAATAATCGTTGGAGTCGAACCACACCGAGCTGTAGCGCACGCCGGCATCAAGGGAGAGTTTGTCCGTCAGCTGCCACTGGGTCTGCAGATACGGGTCGATGTTCCACATCAGATTACGTTCATTACGCCGCAGGTTCCCCTCTTCGCCGTACTGCGGCGCGCTGTTGACCATCACGAAGTTTTCAAACCCTTTGCGCCGCTCGCTCATATTTTCATAGTCGAGACCGGTGGTGAAGGTGACCGGCACCAGCAGCTCGCCACGGTGGGTCCAGCGGGTATCAACCCCCTGATAATGACGTGTCAGGTCGATAACACCGCCCGCATGGCCTGGATTCAGCTGCGGCGCGCGCGGGATTGACTGATATTGCGTGGTTTCACGCTCGCCGGCGTACATCATCACGCTCAGATCATCCTGCTCGCTGAGCTGACGCTCGTAGCGCAATCCCGCTTGGGTCTGCTTCGTTGACTTGCGGGTATTGTACTGATCGCCGCGGGGCGACTGGCGCGGGTTGTTCTGCCATTCATCGTAACTTAGGCCACCAGCGTCATTGGCTTTGATATCCACGCTGTTGAACAGCAGGGTCAGCTTACTGACGTCATTAATGCGCACGCCCAGTTTGGCGTTGGCCAGGTTTTTGCGAGCGCCGCTGTGATCGCGGTAGCCGTGGGTGGTAAAGCGGTTGGTCGATACGGTGTAATCGACGTCTCCGGCGTGGGTTCCGTCGCCGACGGCACCGGTCGCTTTCATACCATAGTGCCAGGTGCCGAAGCTGCCGTAATAGCTGCTGGCTTCGAGGGTGGGCGGCTGGCTGCCGGTTTGGGTCGTCACATTGATCACCCCCCCCGAAGAGTTGCCGTACAGCGCAGAAAACGGTCCGCGCAGGACATCAAGGCTCTCGACGCTGCCGATATCAATATTTGAGGTTTGTCCCTGGCCATCGGGCATGGTGGCCGGAATGCCGTCAACGTAAATGCGCAGCCCGCGCACGCCGTAGGTGGAACGGGCACCAAAGCCGCGAATCGATAGCTGCTGATCCTGGGCGTAGTTCTGTCGGTTCTGAACCTGCAGCCCCGGAACGGCGCCCAGTGATTCAGAGAGATTCACGCGCGGCGCCGCCTGACGCATCTCATCCCCGTTAACGACGCTGACCGCGGCGGGGGTATCGAGTTCGGAGACCGCGGTCGGGGCGGCGGTCACAACCATAGTTTGTTCATCGGTGGTGCTGGTCTGAGCCACCGCGATCAGTGGAAAGAGGAGGGCAGGTAGCGCAGCCGTGCGCACGGAATGGATTTTCATAGAGCTACTCGTAAAACGAACCAAACGGAACATATGTTCTCATGTTAACCCTTTTGTAATTTTTTGAAAATTATTAACGTTATTTTTGTTAAATAATGGCACCGAATGGTTATTTTCGCCGTCGGTTTTCATAAATAACGCTCCACTTCAGGAAAAATAATGATTACTATTCGCATTTGAAAAAGAACGCAAAGCCAGGACTTTGCGTCAAGGAAGCAATGTCGAGCAGGCACATAGATGTTTTATTCAAGGGAGTCGTCATGTCATTACGTCATCTGTCCGCGCCGCGTCTGCGCCGTTCACTGTTATTAACCTCTTTACTGCTGGCGGGGAGCTTCAGCGCTCACGCGGCAGAAGAAATGTTGCGCAAGGCGGTCGGTAAGGGCGCATACGAAATGGCTTACAGCCAGCAGGAAAATGCACTGTGGGTCGCTACTTCTCAAAGCCGTTCACTGGATAAGGGCGGGATTGTTTATCGCCTTGACCCGACCACGCTGGAGGTGACGCAGATTATTCATAACGATCTGAAACCGTTCGGCGCGACGATCAATAACGCGACGCAAACGCTGTGGTTTGGTAACACCACTGACAGCACCGTCACCGCCATTGATGCCAAAACCGGCGCGGTGAAAGGGCGTCTGGTGCTCGACGAGCGTCAACGCAGCGAAACTGTGCGCCCGCTGGCACCGCGTGAGCTGGCCGTTAATGAAAAAACCAATACGGTCTACATCACCGGCCTGGGCAAAGAGAGCGTGATCTGGGTGGTGGATGGTGAAAAGCTGACGCTGAAAGACACCATCACCAATACCGGCGCAATGGCGACCGGGCTGGCGGTGGATGCTGACGCGAAGCGTATTTACACCACCAACGCCGATGGTGAGCTGCTGACCATCGACAGCGAGAGCAACAAAATTATTAGCCGCAAGAAACTGCAGGATGACGGCAAAGAGCACTTCTATTTGAACCTGAGCCTGGACACTGCCGGTCACCGCGCCTTCATCACCGATAGCAAACAGCCGGAAGTGCTGGTCGTTGACCTCCGTGACGGGAAAGTGCTGCAGAAAATCGCTGCGCCGGAGTCCCTGGCTGTGCTGTTCAACCCGACGCGCAATGAAGCCTATGTGACACATCGTAAAGCCGGGGAAGTCAGCGTGATTGATGGTAAAACCTACAAAGTGGTCAACACCTTCAAAACGCCAACCCACCCCAACAGCCTGGTGCTCTCTGCCGATGGTAAAACGCTGTACGTCAGCGTGAAGCAGGAATCAACCCGGCAGAAAGAAGCGACCCAGCCGGATGACGTTATCCGCATTGCGTTGTAAGCCATGATTGAGGAGGGGGAAACCCCTCCCGCCCGCCGGAATCACCCTCTGTTACAAACACTTATTGGCCCTATAGCGGTTATGGTTTTAACATTATCGTCTTGCCGCCTGCTGTCTGGCGGCATTAATCATTCTGGAGGATGTATGAATAAGCCATTTATGGCTCTGTGCGCTGGCGCGATGCTGGCACTGCTTGCGGGCTGTACTTCAAACTATGTGATGACGACGAAAAGCGGACAGACCATTGTGACTCAGGGTAAGCCGCGTCTGGATAAAGACACCGGTATGACCAGTTATGTGGATGAATCTGGCAACCACCGCCAGATTAACAGCAGCGATGTGTCGCAACTGGTGGAAGATAATTAAGCAGAAAGTGGCGGTTTGCCCGGTGACGGACAAACCGCGCTCGCATTATTTTTGCGCTGACGGTGCGCGCGGCGCCGTACTATGAATAGCCTGAACGCGCTTACGCACGCCAAACCAACCGGCCACCAGCAGCACCGCAATCAGCGGAATGGAGCCGATGGTATAGGTACCGTTCGGATAATCGAAGGCCATCAATACCAGCACGCTGAGCAGGAACAACAGGGTTAGCCAGGAGGTGAATGGCGCACCCGGCATCCTGAAGCTGACCTCCGCCGCTTTCCCTTCCTTGATGGCTTTACGCAGGCGCATCTGACACACCACGATAAAGCCCCACGAGGCAATAATCCCCAGTGAAGCCACGTTGAGAACAATTTCGAACACCTGCGACGGCACCAGATAGTTCAGGAACACCCCGAGGATATACACCGCCAGCGTAGCCAGAATCCCGGCATAGGGTACGTGATGACGGCTCATCTTCGACATAAACTTCGGCGCAGAGCCGCCCATCGACATCGAACGCAGGATACGCCCGGTGGAGTACAGGCCAGAGTTGAGGCTGGAGAGCGCGGCGGTGAGCACCACGATATTCATCACGCTGCCGATGTACGGCACGCCAAGCTTTGAGAAGAAGGTCACAAACGGGCTCTGTCCGGCCTGATAGGCATTCCACGGCAGCAGCAGTACCAGCAGCAGCACCGAGCCTACGTAGAACAGGCCGATACGCCAGATCACGCTGTTGATGGCGCGCGGTACCATTGTCTGCGGCTCTTTACACTCGCCGGCGGCGGTTCCGACCAGTTCGATGGAGGCAAAGGCGAACACCACCCCCTGTACCAACACCAGCGCAGGCATCAGTCCGTGTGGGAACAGGCCGCCGTTATCGGTAATCAGGTGGAAGCCGGTGGCATTGCCGTCCAGCGGTTTACCGCTGCCGAGGAAAATGGTCCCCACCACCAGGAAAGCGACAATTGCCAGTACTTTGATCAGGGCGAACCAGAACTCCATTTCGGCGAACCACTTCACACCAATCATGTTCATGGTACCGACGATCGCCAGTGCCCCGAGCGCAAAGACCCACTGTGGGACATCGCCGAAGGCGCCCCAGTAGTGCATATACAGCGCCACGGCGGTGATATCGACAATCCCGGTCATCGCCCAGTTGACGAAGTACATCCAGCCGGCGACGTAGGCCGCTTTTTCACCCAAAAACTCGCGGGCGTAGGAGACGAAACTGCCGCTGGAAGGACGGTGCAGAACCAGTTCGCCGAGGGCTCGTAAAATAAAGAATGAGAACAGGCCGCAGACCAGATAAACCAGCGCCAACGCCGGTCCAGCCATCTGTAAACGCGCGCCGGCACCGAGGAACAGGCCGGTACCGATGGCGCCGCCGATGGCGATCATCTGCACCTGACGGTTGCCCATCGCTTTGTGATAGCCCGACTCCTGAGAGTTGAGCCAGTGACGTCTGGCGGCATGGTGCTCCGCCGTCGAGTTTTGCTTCGTATTCATTGATGTACCCATTTTCCTGTCAATGTCCATGAGTGGTTCCTCGTACCGCTGAGTCGCAGTAGGTTATGCTGGCTTTCCCATCATTCTGACGTAGGAGATAAGCAGAGCATGGCGCAGCATCCTACACGTAACGAGATAGTCACGCACGTAAAACATTTCTCAACAGCACTTGCTTAAATATCAATGAGTTCAACAACGAAGGGCGTCTACCAGCAGGCGGAAGGCCGCGGTATGCGGGGCAAGAGAGGTGATCGCCGGGGAAGGAGGGGGCCAGGCATCGAGGACCTGGATGAGTCTCCCTTCCGCCAGCGACTTGCTCCACGCTCTCTTGCGGGATATCGGCCAGATCGAGCTCGCACTCCGCGGCGTCAATCCGCTGCAGCAGGCTGTTTAAGGTACCCCGCCGGAAGAGAGTGGGTAGTGCGCAGAGCGTGAAACGCCTGTTCTGTCTTTTTCTGATGCGGGTCCCGGCGCTGGACAGCTTTTCGCCCGTCTCGGTAGGTAGAGGACGACGGGGGGACGGGTCAGCAACAGCACATCGAGCCGGGCTCAAGGTTACGCATCGCGGGGTTGAGGGCGGCGCGGGAGAGACCTGGCTGAGCTGGGCGCGGGTAAAACGACGCTCGCGGGCGACCACCATAAACGACAGCAGGTCGTGAACATTCTCTTTTAACATCACTTTTCCGGGTTAATGAATTTCGCTCCTGGTTGTTTTCTGATTTTGCTGTCTAATCCTGATCGCAAGATTGCGCTACTTTGAACAGACACGTCATGTTGAGAGGAACAGAAATGAACATTATCCATAGCGGCTCACAGTCTTCGAAAAAAGGTCCGGCTAGTTGGTTTACCGTCGATGTTCGTATTGATGCGCCGTTCCAGGCCAGCGAGCCGGCCAAAGTGGGCGGGGCGACGGTCACTTTTGAACCTGGCGCGCGTACCGCCTGGCACACCCACCCCCTTGGCCAAACGCTGATCGTCACCCAAGGGCGCGGCTGGCTGCAGGAGTGGGGCAAGGCGCCGCAGGCGCTGAATCAGGGCGATATCGCCCTGATTCCACCGGGGATCAAACACTGGCACGGCGCCAGCCGCGAGACCGCTCTGGTGCATATTGCGATTGCTGAAGCCGAAAACGGCAGCGCGGTGACCTGGCTTGAAAAGGTCACCGATGAGCAGTATCCGGCAGGCTAATCTCCACAGGCTGTGCTGCCAGCCGCGTTCTGCGGGCCAGCCGGTAGCGCTAGCCGGGTTTTTCGGGCTATGATTGGCCGCGACACAGTGGCTGAGAGATAGCGATGAAAATCAACGTAGTAGGTACCAGCGGCGTCGGCAAATCGACGCTGGCGCGAAGGCTCGCAGAGATCCTCTCCGTTCCCTATATTGAGATGGACAGGCTTTACTGGCGCGCAGACTGGCAGGGGGGGTCGGATGAGACGTTCTTCGCCGACGTGGCCGCTGCCACCGAGGCTCCCGGCTGGGTGTTGGACGGCAATTACAACCGCAGTCGCCCGGTTAAGTGGCGCAACGTCGATCTGGTGGTGTGGGTGGATTATGGTTTTTGTCGAACCCTGCGACAGGCCGTCTGTCGGGCTATTTCCCGGTCAATCCGCGGTCAGGAGCTGTGGCCGGGAACCGGCAACTGCGAAAGCTTCCGTCGCGCCTTTCTCAGCCGCCACTCCATTATCTGGTGGACCCTCAAAACCTGGAAGAATAATCGCCAGCGTTATCAGTCTGATATGACCAACCCGGCGTACCGGCACATTCGCTTTGTACGCCAGCGTCATCCGCGGCAGACCGAGGATTTTATCCGCCAGCTACAGCGGCAGGTGGCGCCGCATTAAGTGTGTATATCTATTTTCCGGCAGAGTACATGTAAATAAATTGTTTCTCACTGGCCGCGGCAGATTCTAATAATGCAGGCATGTTAATTAATACGAGCCTGCGAAATGTCTTATCGAATCAGTATTCTGGATAAAAGTCCGCTGGCGTCAGGAGAAACGGCCGCCCAGGCGCTGACGCGTACATTAACACTGGCGCAACAGGCGGAAGCCTGGGGCTATCACCGCTTCTGGATTGCCGAGCACCACAATACCGATCAATTAGCCAGCCCGTCTCCGGAAGTGGTGATCGCCTGGATCCTTGGACAGACCCGGCAGATTCGTGTCGGATCCGGCGGCGTCATGCTGCAACACTACAGTCCGTACAAAGTCGCGGAAAACTTCAACCTGCTGGCCTCGATAGCACCAGGACGCGTCGATCTTGGCGTCGGGAAAGCGCCGGGCGGACTGCCGCTGTCAACACGGGCGTTGCAACTGGGGGTTCATCCGGCGGAAAAAGGCACGTTTGCCGATAGCCTCGCGCAGCTGGATAACTGGTTGTCGCTCACCGATGCCGGGGGGGAAGAGAGCCTGCGCGCCACGCCAATCCCGCCGCGCCGCGCCGATGGATTCCTGCTCGGCGCAAGCCTGGAGAGCGTTCAGCTCGCTGCGCAACTGGACTGGAGTTTCGTTTTCGCCGCCCATCTTAACGGCGACAAAACACTGCTTCGCGAGGTGTTAACCCGCTGGCGCGCACTGAGTCGCCGGGACGCCATCGTCGCGATCCAGGCCATTGTTGCCGAAGAGCGCGCCACGGCAATTGAGCTGGCTAAACAGGTTGAAGTCTGGGGCGTCGAACTGGAAAACGGCCAGCGGGTGACGGTGGGTAGCGAAGCGCAGGCGGCCGCTTTTGCCCGCCAGGCCGGAAGTGCGCCGGTTCGTATCGCCCGCCGCGACGCCTCGCTGCTGGCGGGAACCGCTGACGAGGTAAAAGCGCAGCTCGATGCCCTGCATGCTGCCTGGCATATTGACGAATTTATCATCGACACCCCGGTCAGCGAAGGGCAGGCGCGCCTCGACTCACTCCGCCTGTTGGCGCAGGCCCATCATGGCGCGGAGGTGTTGTCATGAGCTTTGAACAACAGCTGATTAACTGGCGGCGCGAACTGCATCAGTACCCGGAACTCTCATTGCAGGAGCTGGCGACGACGGCGCGTATTCGCGACTGGCTCGAGAGCGGCGGCCTGCGGGTGCTGCCCTATGAACTGAAAACCGGTCTGGTCGTCGAAGTGGGCAGCGGCGATAAGCTTATCGCCTTGCGCGCAGATATCGATGCGCTGCCGATTGCTGAGACCACCGGTCTGCCCTATCGCTCGCAAAACGAAGGGGTGATGCACGCCTGCGGTCATGATATTCACACCAGTGTGATGCTGGGGGCGGCGCTGCTGCTCAAAGAACGCGAAGCGACGCTCCCGGGGAGAGTACGTATTCTGTTCCAGCCAGCAGAGGAGAATTTCGGTGGGGCGAAAACCCTGATTCGCGCCGGGGTGCTGGAGGGCGTTTCGGCGATCTTCGGCATGCATAATGAACCCGGCCTGCCGGTGGGTGAGTTTGCCACCCGCGGCGGGGCGTTCTACGCCAATGTCGATCGCTTCGTCTTTAAGGTCACCGGTAAAGGGGCGCATGCTGCCCGGCCGCACGAAGGCAAAGATGCGATTTTGCTGGCCAGCCAACTGGTGACTGCCCTGCAGAGCGTTGCCAGTCGCGAGGTGAATACCCTTGATTCGGTGGTGCTGAGCGTGACGCGGATCCAGGGCGGCAATACCTGGAACGTACTGCCGGAAAGCGTGGAGCTGGAAGGGACCTTGCGTACCCACAGCAGTGAGGTGCAGCAGCGGGTCAAGGCGCGAGTCAGCGACATTGCCGCCGGTTTTGCCAGTGCTTTTGGCGCCCAGATTGATGTGTTCTGGTACGCCGGTCCTACGGCGTTGGTCAATGATCAACGCTGGGCGGAATTTGCCAGCGACGTTGCCGCTCACTCCGGCTACCGCACCCGACATGCGGAACTGCATATGGGTGGCGAGGATTTCGCCGTCTATCTACAGCATATTCCCGGCGCGTTTGTCAGCATCGGCAGCGCCAGCGAATTTGGTCTTCACCACCCGGCCTACAATCCGGATGACAACTTAATTGCCCCGGCGGCCCGCTATTTTGCGGCGCTGGCGGAGCAAGCTTTACGCCAGATCTGACGCCTGAGAGTTCGGGCTTCTGTTTTCATTTTCGACAAGGAAGGGAGTTGCTATGTCTGAAAAACGACAATTGCGTCTGGGCACAATATTACACGGCGCAGCGGGAAATATGTCCGCCTGGCGTCATCCGGCTGCGCAGGCGGATGCCAGTATTAATTTTGAGTTCGTTAAGCAGACGGCCTTAAAAGCCGAAGAGGGCAAGCTGGACTTTTTATTTGTTGCCGATGGTTTATATATTAATGAGAAATCTATCCCGCATTTTTTAAACCGTTTTGAACCGCTGACCGTGCTCTCGACGCTGGCGGCGGTCACCCGCAATCTCGGACTGGTGGGTACTTTATCCACCTCTTACAGCGAGCCCTTTACCACCGCGAGGCAGTTTGCCAGCCTTGACCATCTGAGTCAGGGGCGAGCGGGCTGGAACGTAGTGACATCGCCGCTGGAAGGGTCGGCAAAGAACTTTTCGCGCGCGCAGCATCCTGACCACGCGCTGCGTTACCGTATTGCCGATGAATATTTGCGGGTGGTGAAAGGATTATGGGATTCCTGGGAAGAGGATGCCTTCGTCCGTAATAAAGCCACCGGGCAGTTCTTCGATAAAAATAAGCTGCACACCCTCGACCATCGCGGTGATTTTTTCCAGGTTGCCGGCCCGCTCAATATTTCCCGCACGCCCCAGGGGCGGCCGATTATTTTTCAGGCCGGGGCTTCCGATGACGGCAAAAAACTGGCGGCCAGCCATGCCGATGCCATTTTTACCCATCAGGCGTCGCTGGCGGAAGCGCAGGCGTTTTATCGCGATGTGAAGAATCAACTGACAGCCTACGGTAGACAGGATAACCAATTACATATCTTCCAGGGGGTCAGTGTGATTGTTGGTGACGATGCCGACGACGTCGAACAGCAATATCAGACCACCGCCGCGCTGGTATCCATTGAGGACGCCCTCAACTATCTCGGACGCTATTTCGAACACCACGATTTTGCGCAGTACCCGCTGGATGAACCGTTCCCCGATATCGGCGAGCTGGGGAAAAACAGCTTCCGCAGCACTACCGACGAAATTAAGCGCAACGCGCGAGAACGCGGACTGACCCTGCGCCAGGTCGCGCTGGAGGTCACCAGTCCGCGACCGCTTTTCGCTGGCACGCCGCAGGAGGTCGCTGACGGTTTGCAGCACTGGTTCGAACAGCGGGGGGCCGACGGTTTCATCATTCAGGGCGGCACGCCGGATACCTTCCCGCGCTTTGTCGATCGGGTGGTGCCCATTTTGCAAGCGCGCGGGCTGTTCCGTCGGGAGTATCCGGGAACGACGTTGCGCGAAAGCCTCGGCTTGACACAGCCGGTGAATCAATTCCAACAACAATAACAACAGAGAACGCTCGCTATGCACAAAAAGTCACTTTTACTCGCCCTTGCGCTGGGTTTCAGCGCGCCATTATGGGCGCAGGACGTCAATATTAACGGTACCGGTGTAAGCGTGGAGGCCAATAAAACGCCGGTGCACACGGCAAAAAATCCGCAAGCTATCGCCCGGCTGCCGGCCAATTATCACCTTGCGGTGCCGGGAAAATTTACCGTGGCGGTCGCGGCGCTGAACTCGCCGCCGCTGACCGTCTTCTCGGACGATAACAAGACCCTGCTTGGCAGCGAAGTCGATATCGCCCGCCTCGTCGCCGACAGCCTGGGGTTGGAGCTGAATGTCGTACCGACCTCCTGGGAGGACTGGCCACTGGGCGTCTCTTCCGGCAAATATGATGCCGCGATCAGCAATATTACCGTCACTAAAGAGCGCAAAGAGAAGTTCGATTTTGCCACCTATCGTAAGGACTCGCTGGGCTTCTACGTCAAGAGCACCAGCCCGCTGAGTAAAATTGACCAGGCAGAAGACATTGCCGGGCTGCGGATTATCGTCGGCTCAGGCACCAACCAGGAAGCCATCCTGCTGGCGTGGAATGCGGAAAACCTGAAAAAGGGGCTGAAGCCCTTCACGCCGGTCTACACCAAAGATGATGCCGCCCAGACGCTGGCCATTCAGTCCGGACGTGCCGACGCCTTCTTCGGTCCGAACGTGATCGGCGCCTGGAAGGCCGCGCTGACCGGGAAGACCAAACTGGTGGGCAGCGTGGATGGCGGCTGGCCGAAAGCGGCGCACATTGCGGTCACGTTGAAAAAAGGCAGCGGGTTGGTGGAAGCCGTGCAGACGGCGTTAAACGGCACCATTCAGAACGGTGACTATGCCAAAGTGCTTACCCGCTGGGGGGAAAGCGTGGAGAGCATCCCGCAATCCGAAATTAACCCGGCCGGACTGGGCGATTAACAGGAGGCCATATGAGTGCAGCATTCCGCGATATCTCACCTGAAGCGCCGGAACTCCAGCCGATTATTCATGGCCTGTTCACCGAATACGCTTCGCGCTATGGCGACTATTTTTCTCGCGATGCGGAAGTCGAACTGACCGAGTGGTATCTGCCGCCACAGGGGCTGTTTATCGTCTTTGAACGTGAAGGCGAGATTATCGCCACCGGCGCCTACAAGCCGAAAGATAGCCGCACGGCGGAAATCAAACGCATCTGGACCCATCCGGCCCTGCGTCAGCAGGGGCTGGCGGCGAAAGTGGTCCAGGAACTGGAGCGGCGGGCGGTTTTGGCAGGTTACAGCCATATCTACCTGACGACCGGCTTTCGCCAGCCGGAAGCGGTCAGGCTCTATCTGAGCCAGGGCTACGACGCGCAGTTTGACCTGACGCGCAACCCGGAAGAGTACAGCCAGCCGCCCTTTGACGGACGGTTGAGATTCAGCAAAGCACTGACGGTAAGCGTTTTAAGCCACAGCGCCTGAGGAGAGAACATGAGCAGATCGGAAACGATTAAAGTGGTTCCGGCGCGCTATCCGCTGCGCGCCATCGGCGCGGTGGTGGCGCTGCTGGTACTGGTGGTCGTCGTGCAGTCGGTGGCCTTTAACCCGCGCTGGGAGTGGGCGGTTTTCGCCCGCTGGTTCTTTGACCCGGTCATTCTTGAAGGGCTGGGACAAACGCTGCTGCTGACGCTGCTGGGTACCGTACTGAGCGTGATACTGGGTGGTCTGCTGGCGCTGGCGAGGCTCTCTTCTTCGTGGCTGCTGAGCAGCCTTGCCTGGGGCTATATCTGGCTGTTCCGCTCGCTGCCGCTGATTGTGGTGCTGATCATCCTCTACAACTTCTCCTATCTCTACGACACGCTATCGCTCGGTATTCCGTTTACCGGGATCAGCTGGGGCAGTTATAAAACCATCAACGTGCTGGGGCAGTTTTCCACGGCAGTGGTGGGGCTGACGCTGGTGCAGAGCGCCTATACCGCGGAGATCATTCGCGGCGGCTTCCTCGGCGTTGACCACGGTCAGTATGAGGCGGCCGCAGCTCTGGGGCTGCCGGCGTGGCGGCGCACGCTGCGCATTATTCTGCCTCAGGCGCTGCGTACGATTTTGCCTGCGGGTTTCAATGAAATTATCAGCCTCGCCAAAGGGACCGCGATGGTTTATGTGCTGGCGATGCCCGAACTGTTTTACACCATCCAGATGATTTACAACCGTACCCAGGAAGTGATCCCGTTGTTGATGGTGGGGGCCGTCTGGTATCTGGCGATCACCAGTGTCTTGTCACTGATTCAATATCTGGTGGAACGCGCCCTGGCGCGCAGCGAACGCCGTTCGGCGGTCAACTCGCCGCGTCGCGCGCGCGCAGAAGAATCCGCACGCCAGCCGCAGAAACCGCAGGAGGCCATTCATGCCCAACTCTCGTAACGGCCATATCTCGATTACCGGCGTCAGCAAGTATTTTGGCCGTCATAAAGCGCTGGATAATGTCTCTCTCGAGATTCCGCCCGGCACGGTGACGGTGATCCTCGGGCCATCAGGTTCAGGAAAATCAACCCTGCTGCGCGCGATAAACCATCTGGAACGGGTGGATGAAGGGTTTATTCAGATTGATGGCGACTATATTGGCTATCGGCGTCAGGGCGATAAGCTCTATGAGCTGAAGGAGAGAGAGATTCTGCGCCAGCGCGTTAACGTGGGCTATGTCTTTCAGAACTTCAATTTGTTCCCGCATCTGACGGTGCTGGAAAACCTGATTGAAGCGCCGATTGCCCACCGGCAGGCGAGCCGCAAAGAGGCCATCGCCAACGCGTATGCGCTGCTGGACGTGGTGGGGCTGCGCCACAAAGCCGATGCCTGGTCGCGCCATCTCTCCGGCGGCCAGCAGCAGCGTATTGCCATCGCCAGGGCGCTGGCCCTCAAGCCGCGAGTGTTGCTGTTTGATGAACCGACCTCGGCGCTGGACCCGGAGTTGGTGGGCGAAGTGCTCGATGTGATTAAAAAACTGGCCCGCTCTGGTACCACGCTGGTGGTGGTGACGCATGAGATTGGTTTTGCCCGCGAAGTGGCCGATCAGGTAGTGTTTATAGTCGAGGGGAAAATTATTGAGCAGGGCAGCAGCGAGGCGGTGCTTAATCATCCGCAGCATCAGCGCACGCAGCAATTTTTATCAAAGGTGCTGGCATGAGAAAAAGGATCGTCGCCCTGGCGCTGGG
>NZ_JBCNNS010000096.1:0-16495 GCF_039594335.1 Raoultella sp. | reverse complement strand
CATCGCTGAACCCCGCTAACCCGGCGGCCTGTAAGCCGTTGTTCCGTGCCAGTGGAGGCGCATTATAGGGAGTTCTCTGACGTTGACAAGCCCTGTTTAAAAAAAACTTTTCAACCGTCTCTTTTTTCACCAAAGCAGCGCATAACGTGGCAAAAAACCAGCGTTTTGCTGTTTTAACCGACGAAATAGTCCACCAGATGGCATACTGATATGGATAAAAAGAGAAAGGAACGGCATATATGTCTTTAAGCGCACAGCAACTGGCGGCACAAAAGAACATCTCCTGGGTATTGGCAGAGAAACTGGCTCAAAAAATCCTGACCGGCGAATACCCGCCGGAAAGCATTCTTCCTGGCGAAATGGAATTGGGCGAACAGTTTGGCGTGAGTCGCACCGCGGTACGTGAGGCGGTTAAGACGCTTACCGCCAAAGGGATGTTGCTGCCGCGCCCGCGTATCGGTACCCGAGTCATGCCACGCAGTAGCTGGAACTTCCTCGACAAAGAGCTACTCTCATGGTGGTTAACGGAAGATAACTTTGAAGAGGTAGTGAGCCATTTCCTGGTTATGCGCAGCAGCCTGGAGCCTCAGGCCTGTTTTCTGGCGGCCACCTTCGGTAACGCAGAACAAAAGGCTCAGCTCAATACCTTAATGGAAGAGATGGGCCAGTTAAAAAAACGCTTTCTACGCGAACGCTGGATAGAAGTTGATATGGCCTGGCATGAGCACATCTATGAAATGAGCGGAAATCCGTTCCTGATCGCTTTCGCTTCTCTGTTTCATTCGGTCTACCACACCTACTTCACTTCTATTACTCAGAACGAAGTGGTAAAGCTGGATCTCCACCAGGCCATTGTCGACGCAATCCAGGATAGCGATGGCCCGCGAGCGCTTAGCGCCTGCCAGACGTTATTGAACGCACCAAATCATTCAGGCAAGTAACAAGGGTTCCACATGAGCGAAAAAAAAGGGCGCAGTATGGCCGGACTGCCGTGGATTGCCGCCATGGCTTTTTTTATGCAGGCGCTGGATGCCACGATTCTCAACACCGCCCTTCCCGCCATTGCGCATAGCCTTAACCGTTCTCCGCTGGCAATGCAGTCCGCCATTATCAGCTACACATTAACGGTCGCCATGCTTATCCCGGTCAGCGGGTGGTTAGCCGACCGCTTCGGCACCCGTAAGGTGTTTATCATTGCCGTCAGCCTGTTTACGCTCGGTTCGCTGGCCTGTGCCCTTTCCAGTTCATTAATGGAGCTGGTTATCTTTCGCGTGATTCAGGGGATAGGCGGCGCCATGATGATGCCGGTGGCGCGCCTGGCATTATTAAGAGCCTATCCGCGCAGCGAACTGCTCCCCGTACTGAACTTCGTCACCATGCCCGGGCTTGTTGGCCCTATTCTTGGGCCGGTGCTCGGCGGAGTCCTGGTCACCTGGGCCAGCTGGCACTGGATTTTCCTCATTAATATTCCTATCGGCATTATCGGGATACTTTACGCGAGTAAATACATGCCGAATTTCACCACACCGCGCCGGCGTTTCGATATCACCGGTTTTCTGTTGTTTGGGTTGAGCCTGGTGCTGTTTTCAAGCGGCATCGAACTGTTTGGCGAGAAAATCGTCGCAACCTGGATAGCCCTTTCAGTCATTGCTCTCAGCGTCATTCTGCTGCTGGCCTATATCCGCCACGCGCGCCGCCACCCGACTCCGCTGATCTCGCTTTCTTTATTTAAGACACGCACCTTTTCGGTCGGTATTGCCGGTAATCTGGCGACGCGTCTGGGCACCGGCTGTGTGCCGTTTCTGATGCCCTTGATGTTGCAGGTCGGTTTTGGCTATCCGGCGATCGTCGCGGGCTGCATGATTGCCCCCACCGCAATCGGGTCGATTATCGCAAAATCGACCGTGACTCAGATTTTACGCTGGCTCGGTTACCGCAAAACACTGGTCGGTGTCACCATTTTTATCGGACTGATGATTGCCCAGTTCTCATTCCAGTCCCCGACAATGCCCACCTGGATGCTCTTGCTACCGCTGTTTGTTCTGGGGATGGCCATGTCTACCCAGTTCACCTCGATGAATACCATCACGCTGGCCGATTTGACCGATGATAACGCCAGCAGCGGTAATAGCCTGCTGGCCGTGACACAACAGCTGTCCATCAGCCTCGGGGTTGCCATTAGTGCAGCAGTGCTACGTTTTTATGAAGGTTTCAACAGCGCCAATACCGTTGAACAGTTTCACTACACCTTTATTACGATGGGGGTGATAACCGTGGTTTCGGCGCTGACATTTATGCTGTTAAGAGCGAAAGACGGCCGCAATCTGATTAAGGAGCGGCACAAGCGTTAAACGGAGCCGCGAACGACCAGCTCCGGGGTAAGCTGAACGCGCTGCTGCTTCTGACCCGGATCGGCCATGCGATGAATCAGCACGTCGATGGCCAGTTCGCCCAGTTCATCTTTCGGCTGATGGATAGTGGTCAGCGGCGGCGTCATATAGCGCGCCAGTTCAATATCGTCATATCCCACCAGCGCCATATCCTGCGGAATCCGTAACCCGGCCTGATACAACGATTGATACGCCCCAACGGCCATCGCGTCGTTACCGACGAAAACCGCCTGCGGCCGCTCGGGTAAGGCGAGCAGCCGTTGCATGGCGCTAAATCCGCCGCCAAATTCGAAATCACTGGTAATGACATAACCTTCCGCCACCGGAAGCCCGGCGCGTGCCATCGCCGCATGATACCCCTCCAGGCGCAAGCGCGACGGCGTTTTATCCAGCGGCCCTGCGATACAGGCCACGCGGGTATATCCTTTATCAATCAGATATTGGGTCGCCATATCGCCGCCCAGCAGCGAGTTATCCTGAATCAAATCGCTATCGCCGTCGAACGGCGCCCAGTCCATCATCACCGTAGGGACTGACGGATAACGCTGCATAATTTCCGGTGAAGGCTGATGCGTTTCGGTGCACAGCAACAGCAAACCGTCGACGCGTTTTTGCATCAGCGTCTCAAGATTACGGTTCATGCGCTGCTCATCGCCTTCGGTATTACACAGCACCAGACTATAGCCACGCTCAAAACAGCTGCGCTCAACGCCGCGCACCAGTTCCGAATAAAACGGATTGGTACTGGCGGTGATCAGCATGCCAATAGTCCGGGTCTGATTTAATTTGAGGCTGCGCGCCAGCGCAGACGGCGCATAGTTAAGGTTTTTAATCGCCGCATCAACTTTGGCGGTAATCGCCTCGCTGACGAAGCGATCTTTATTAATGACGTGAGAAACTGTTGAAGTGGAAACGCCCGCCTCGCGGGCTACATCCTTCATGGTAGCCAAACGTTACCCCTGTTGACATAAAAACTCGTCGATTTCTTCGCGCCATGGTACGGAAGGCTGTGCGCCTTTGCGGGTAACGGCAATCGCCGCCGCCGCATGGGCAAAACGGATCGCTTCTTCCAGCGCAGTTCCTTCCAGTAAGGCCGTCACAAAGGCGCCATTAAAGGTATCACCCGCGGCAATAGTATCGATGGCCTGAACGTTAAAACCCGGAATCCGCCGACCCTGACCTTCGTAACTGACCCATACGCCCCGGCTGCCAAGCGTAATCATCACGATACCAATGCCTTTGTCATGCAGCGCTCGGGCCGCTTTAGCCGCATCGTCATCGTCTTCAACGCGGATGCCGGTCAGCTTTTCTGCTTCAGTTTCGTTAGGTGTAATAATATTTACCAGCGAAAGCAACTCATCTGACAGGTCTCTCGCTGGTGCCGGGTTGAGCACAACGGTAGTTTGATGCTGATGCGCGATTTTTGCTGCCGCCAGCACGCTTTCCAGCGGTGACTCCAGCTGCATTAGCAGCGCCTGAGCACCCGCAATACGCGTTTTTTCCACCTCAACCTGCTCGACAGAGAGCGCGGCGTTAGCACCGGCATGAATACCGATGACATTCTCACCTTCGGCGTTAACAAAAATCAGCGCCACGCCGGTCGGTTGATCTTTGACCGCCCGCACTGGCGCAACATCGATCCTATCGCTTTCCAACTGGCGACGAACGCGGTCGCCGATATCGTCATCGCCGGTACAGGCAATAAACGCAATATCCGCGCCGCTTCGACCGGCAGCGACGGCCTGGTTAGCCCCTTTACCGCCGAAAGCCACCTGATAATGATGACCGGTGACGGTTTCGCCCGGCGTCGGGAAAGATTCAAGGTTAAGAATGTGATCGGCATTAATGCTGCCAAGGACGACAAGTTTGCCTGCGGTTTTCATTATTTCTGTTCCCGGGAAAGCGCCACCGGAGCCCGGTGGCGCATGCCCTGCTTTTCTTTTTTATATTGTCCCTCAGACCGTTTCCAGTCCGAATCGCATCTTACTGCTTAATGACCAGCTTCAGCTCAACCGGATAGCTGGCATCCACTTTATCACCCTTCAGCACTTTATCAGCAGTCTCCACGCCTTTCACGCCGATCTGCTCTGGCAACTGAGCGATGGTCGCTGCCAGTTTGCCACTATTTACCGCTTTTTCACCATCCGGAGTACCGTCAAATCCAACCACCATCACATCGGATTTGCCCGCCGTTTGTAATGCACGCAACGCCCCCAGCGCCATTTCATCGTTCTGCGCAAACACCGCTTGCACATCAGGATGAGCGGTCAGCAGGTTCTGCATGACGTTCAGACCTTTGGTACGGTCGAAGTCTGCCGGCTGGCTGGCCAGAACATTGAATTTGTGCGCGGCAACGGCCTGCTTAAAGCCTTCACCACGTTCACGAGCCGCGGAGGTCCCTGCAATACCCTGCAGTTCAATCACTTTGGCGCCTTCACCGGCTTTCTTCGCAATATAGTCACCGGCCATCTTACCGCCCAGCACGTTATCAGACGCGATATGGCTGACCACATCGCCTTTCGAAGCCTGACGGTCGAGGGTAATGACCGGGATCTTCGCCTGGTTAGCCATCTTCACGGCATTACCTACCGCATCAGAATCGGTGGGGTTAATCAGCAGCAGCTTCGCGCCACGTACCGTTAAATCCTGCACGTTCGCCAGTTCTTTCGCCGGGTTGTTCTGCGAATCCAGTACCACCAGGTTGTAGCCCAGTTTGTCAGCTTCTTTCTGCGCCCCCTCTTTCAGGGAAACAAAGAATGGGTTATTCAGGGTAGAGATAACCAGGGCGATGGTATCTTTCGCTATCGCGTTGGCGCTGACGGTTGCGCTGAGAGCCACAGCAGAGACCAGGGTCGCCAGTTTTTTCATATTCATAGTTAAGATGTCCTGTAGAGTTCTTAGTTACTGCTTTTTGTTGTCTACCAGCACCGCCAGCAAAATTACCACCGCTTTCACGATCATCTGGTAATAGGAAGAAACGCCTAATAGATTCAAACCGTTGTTCAAGAAGCCAAGGATCAACGCACCAATTAAGGTACCGACAATACGGCCTTTCCCTCCCGCCAGACTGGTACCGCCAAGCACGACCGCCGCGATAGCATCCAGTTCATAGCCGGTACCCGCCGTCGGCTGCGCGGAAGAGAGACGCGCCACTTCGATAATCCCCGCCAGCGAAGCCAGCAGGCCGCATAGCGAATAGACAATGATTTTGACTTTATTGACGCTGATGCCGGATAAGCGGGTCGCAGCCTCGTTACCGCCCAGCGCGTAGATATAACGACCCAGCCGCGTATGGTGCAGCATGAACCAGGCCGCCAGAAAGACGATTGCCATAATCCACACCGGCGTTGGAACCCCTAACGGTCGACCGATACCAAACCAGCCAAACAGGTCGGCGTTATCCGTAAATCCGGTGTTCACCGGGCTACCGTTGGTGTACACCATCGTCACCCCGCGCAGGAGCAGCATCATCACCAGGGTGGCGATAAAGGCCTGAACACGCCCTTTAGCCACAATAACGCCGGTCACCGCGCCAATTGCCGCGCCTAAGGCAAGCGCTGCGGCAATCGCCACCAGCGCATTAACCTCCAGCCCTACAATCGATGCCGCAACCGCGCCGGTCAGCGCCAACAAAGACCCGACGGACAGGTCGATCCCTGAGGTCAGAATGACCAGCGTCATTCCGACGGCCATAATGGCGTTGACCGACGTTTGTTGCAGGATATTGAAGAGGTTATTAACGGTAAAAAAGTTAGGGCTCATGGTCGAAACAATCGCTATCAGCACCAGCAGGGCAATCAACGACTTTTGCTCCATCAGCCATGCTTTTGTGAAATAGCGGCGACCAGAAACAGCCTGGGTTGTCATCTTTTTTACTCCTGATTCACACGGTTAAGCTTGCCCACAGCGGCAGCCATCAATACTTCCTGGGTGGCCTGCTCGCGTGTGAACTCACCGCCGAGATGCCCTTCATGCATCACAATGATGCGATCGCTCATGCCCAACACTTCCGGCATCTCCGAAGAGACCAGAATGATGCTCAGACCATCGGCTTTAAACTGGTTGATCAGTTGATAGATCTCTTTCTTCGCCCCGACATCCACGCCGCGGGTCGGTTCATCAAGGATCAGCACCTTCGGCCGCGTCATCAGCCCGCGAGCGATAGCCACTTTTTGCTGGTTACCACCGGAGAGCAGGCCTATTGCCTGTTCCATTGACGGTGTTTTCACATTGAATAAGCGGATAAAATCGCTCACCGCCTGCTGCTCATCTTTGTGCTTCAGGCGACCACCAGCATGGCTGAAATAGCGCAGTGCCGTTAACGACATGTTTTCTTTCACCGACATGCCGAGCACTAAGCCATCGCGCTTGCGGTCTTCGGAGATATAGACAATCCCGTTTGCCAGACCATCCTGAGGAGAACGGGTCACCACTTCATGGCCGTCGAGCGTGACGGAACCGCTGGAGCGCGGCAGAGCGCCGTACAGCACCTTCATCAACTCCGTTCGTCCGGCCCCCATCAGCCCGGCGACGCCGAGAATTTCACCCTGACGAAGGGAAAAGGTCACATTTTCAACGCCAGGTCCGCACAGGTTGTCCACCTTCAGACGAACCGCCCCCGGCGCTTTACCCAGATGCGGGTACTGCTCTTCCAGCTTGCGGCCAACCATCATTTCGATCAGCAAATCTTCATTCAGACTGGCCACCTCGCGCTCGGCAATAAACTGCCCGTCGCGAAAAACCGTCACGTCATCACAAATCTCGAAGATCTCTTTCATACGGTGAGAGATATAGACAATCCCGCGCCCTTGCGCTTTCAGCTCGCGGATGACGCGAAACAGAGATTCCGTTTCGGTATCGGTTAATGCGTCCGTTGGTTCATCCATAATGATGACCTTCGACTCAAAGCTCAGCACCTTGGCGATTTCAACCATCTGCTGATCGCCAATCGACAGATCGCCCACCAGCTTCTGGCTGTTAAAGCGTAAGTTCAGCTTCACCAGCAGCTTGTCGGCTTCGGCATACATTATTTTCCAGTCGATTTTGCCAAACCGGTTCACGAACTCACGACCGAGGAAAATGTTTTCTGCAATCGTCAGCTGTGGGATCAGGTTGAGTTCCTGATGAATAATGCCGATTCCGGCTTCCTGGGAGGACTTCGGTCCGTGGAAAGAGATCTCTTTGCCGAGCCACAACAATGAGCCAGCATCGCGGGTATAGATACCGGTCAGCACCTTCATCATGGTGGATTTGCCGGCACCGTTTTCGCCGACCAGTGCCATCACGCGGCCAGCGTAGACATTGAGCGAGGCGCCGGAGAGCGCCTTCACGCCAGGGAACGCTTTATCGATCCCTTTTAATTGCAATAAGGCTTCCATAGCGGCGACCTCAAAACGTCACGCCGGCACAGAGAATCACGTTCGCATACGGGGAACACTCCCCGCTGCGAATCACCGCCTGACTGTCTGCGGTTTGTTTTTTAAACTGCTCATGACTGGTGTAACGAATTTCAATGGTATTTCCCTGGCGTTGCTGCAGCAGCTCAAGGTGAGTGAGCAACGTTGCATGGAGCTGCGGATTGTGAGTTTTTATCTCTTCCGCCAGGATCGCCGCCTCAACCTGCATTTCCGCCGTCACCACCTCCAGAACCTGCATAAAGGAGGGTACGCCCTGGGTTAATGCCATATCGATGCGCGCGCTGCTGCGGGGAACCGGTAAACCGGCATCACAGACCACCAGCGTATCGGTATGACCCAGGCGGGAGATAACCGAAGAAATATCAGCGTTAAGTACGGTGCCTTTTTTCATTTTTCTCTTTTGCTCCAGTAGCGAAACGTTTCGCTGTCGCAAGTATTGTCAATACACACACGAAAAACCATCACCAGAAGAGAGAAATGTGATCGCCATCGAAACGTTTCGCAAACGCCGGGAAGGAAAAGTGAAGCGGGGCAAAAAAACCAAAAAGCCCTTCACGAGGAAGGGCATCAGAGCATCAAATTTCGACCTGAGTGCCGAGTTCAATCACCCGGTTTGGCGGGATTTCAAACTGATCCGGTGCCCTCAGGGCGTTACGCTGCAGCAGGAGGTAGAGTTTTCCACGCAGACGCAAATACCATGGTCGTTTACCGATAATCAACGATTCATGCGACATAAAGAACGAGGTTTCCATCATTCTGCAACTCAGTCCTTCCAGCCCACAGCGATGGAACACCTCTTCCACGTTTGGCGTTTCGCGCCAGCCGTAGCTGGCCACCACGCGCCAGAAAGACGGTGAAATCTGCTCAATCTGCACGCGACGAACATTATGCACGTAAGGTGCATCTTCAGTACGCAGCGTCAGCAGAATCACGCGTTCGTGCAGCACCTTGTTATGCTTGAGGTTATGCAGCAGCGCAAAAGGAATCACGTTCAGCGCACGGGACATATACACGGCGGTCCCCGGTACGCGAACCGGCGGTGATTTTTCCAGGGAAGAGATCATCGCTTCCAGAGAGTTACCGTGTTCATGCATCCGACGCAGCAGACGGAAACGTTCGCTTTTCCAGGTCGTCATCACGGTGAACATCACCAGACCCAGCGTTAACGGCAGCCAGCCGCCGGAAACAATCTTATCGAGGTTGGCCGAGAACAGCGGAAAATCAATGCTCATAAAGGCAATAAAGAGCAACGTCACAAAGAACTTATTCCAGTGCCAGTTTTTACGCGCAACCGTAGTGAAGAGAATCGTGGTCAGCACCATGGTTCCCGTTACCGCGATCCCGTACGCCGCCGCCAGGTTCGAAGAGTGCTCGAAGTTGATAATCACGATGACCACCGAGACATACAGCAGCCAGTTGATGAACGGAATATAGATCTGTCCGGACTCCATTTCCGAGGTATGAATAATCCGCATCGGCGACAGATACCCCAGGCGAACCGCCTGGCGAGTCAGCGAGAAGACTCCGGAAATAACCGCCTGCGAGGCGATAACCGTCGCCAGCGCCGCAATGATCAGCATCGGAATCAGCGCCCATTCAGGGGCCAGCAGGAAGAAGGGGTTTTTGATCGCTTCCGGGTGCTGCAACAGCAGTGCTCCCTGACCGAAGTAGTTCAGCACCAGCGAGGGCAGGACCACCGAAAACCAGGCCAGACGAATCGGGAGTTTGCCAAAGTGCCCCATATCCGCATACAGCGCTTCGACACCGGTAATGGACAGCACCACCGCGCCCAACGCAACAAAAGAGACGGTTTTATATTCAAGGAAGAAATGAACCGCCCAGTAAGGGTTTAGCGCCTGCAGCACTTCCGGGTTGGCGATAATGCTGCGCGCGCCCAGCACCGCCAGCAACAGGAACCAAATCAGCATAATCGGCGCAAACAGCTTGCCGACCATACTGGTACCGTGCTTCTGGATAGCAAACAGCAGCGTCAACACGATAATGGAGATGGGGACAATCCAGGTATCCAGATTAGGGGCGATAATTTCCAGCCCTTCAATAGCCGACATGACTGAAATCGCCGGGGTAATCACCACTTCACCATAGAAGAAGCTGCCGCCAATCAGGCCAAGAATAACCAGAACCGACGTCATTCGAGCGGACGTATTGCGACCCGCCAGCGACATCAGCGTCAGAATCCCCCCTTCACCGGCGTTATCTGCGCGCATGACAAAAGTGATATATTTGAGTGATACGGTAAAGATCAACAGCCAGAATATTAGCGACAGAAAGCCAAAAACAGCATCACGTTCAACGCCAAAGCCAAACTGACCAGACAGACATTCCCGAAGTGTATACAGCGGACTGGTACCGATATCTCCGTATACCACGCCGATAGCCGCCAGCGTTATTGCTGGCAACGATTGCTTATTATCAGTGCTCATAGACTAGTCTTTTCGTTTATAAAACAAATGTGTGCCTAGTCCCTTGGCCCACAAAAAGCGCACAGTATGCACGATTATTTGCTGAATCGTACCCCTAACTAACATCATATTAACCTGCCTCAAAGAAAATAAATCGATTCTTCAGGCTATTACCATCCCTAATCAAACATCTATACTCGAACCAATAACGAAACATGAAAAAGCACGCAACTCAATTATGGCTCAATCACATTTACTGGCAGAAAGAATTTCCCGGCTCAGCGCCTCCCTTGAAAAAGGTTTGTTCGAACGCAGTCACGCGATACGACTCTGCCTGCTTGCCGCACTCAGCGGCGAAAGCGTTTTTTTACTCGGTCCGCCGGGCATCGCGAAAAGCCTGATCGCCCGCCGCCTCAAATTCGCCTTTCAGCAAGCCCGTGCTTTTGAATACCTGATGACCCGCTTTTCCACTCCGGAAGAAGTTTTTGGCCCACTCTCCATCCAGGCGCTGAAGGATGAAGGGCGCTACGAGCGCCTGACGACAGGTTATCTTCCGGAAGCCGAAATCGTCTTCCTTGATGAAATCTGGAAAGCAGGCCCGGCGATCCTCAACACCTTACTGACGGCAATCAACGAACGTCATTTCCGCAACGGGGCGAAAGAAGAAAAAATCCCCATGCGCCTGCTGGTGGCAGCCTCAAATGAATTACCGGAAGCGGACAGTAGCCTTGAAGCGTTGTACGATCGCATGCTCATCCGTTTATGGCTGGATAAGGTCCAGGATAAAACGAACTTCCGCTCAATGCTGATAAGTCAGCAGGATGAAACCAGCAATCCGGTCCCTGCCAGCCTGCAGGTCAGCGATGAAGAGTTCCGCCAGTGGCAGCAGGATATAAGCGCCGTGAAACTCACGGATAGCGTGTTTGAGCTTATCTTCCAGCTCCGCCAGCAGTTGGATACGTTACCGGGTTCGCCTTATGTCTCGGATCGGCGCTGGAAAAAAGCCATTCGTCTGCTGCAGGCCAGCGCCTTCTTCAGCGGCCGGGATATGATTGCTCCTATCGATCTGATTTTGCTGAAAGATTGCCTGTGGCACGATATCGAAAGCATGAATCTGATGTCACAACAGCTGGAAACCTTGATGACCAGCCATGCCTGGCAGCAGCAGGCAATGCTGACCAAACTGGGCGCCATAACCCAAAGACGCATTCAAATCCAACAGCAGCACAGCGACAAAACCGCGCTGAAGGTCACGCGCCTCGGCGGAATGTTCAGTCGTAAACCGCATTATGAATTACCGTCTGAACTCAAGGATACCACGCTGACTCTGCTGCTCCAGCAGCCGCTTAAGCTGCACGACATGGAAGTGATTCATATTACCTTCGTCCGCGAAGAGCTCTCGCACTGGCTGGAAAAAGGCGGTGAAATCCGCGGTAAGCTTAACGGCATTGGTTTCGCCCAACAGTTAAATATCGATGTCGATACTAGCCTGCATCTGGTCGTTCGCGACGTCAGCCTGCAAGGCTCCCGCCTGTCATTGCCCGGCAGCGAATCGCAAGAAAACATGCCGTCAGAAATCCGCCAGCAACTCGAAGCTCTGGATGACGAGTGGCACCAGCAACATAATCGCTTTAGCGAACAGCAAAAATGTCTGTTTATTCCCGGCGACTGGTTAGGACGTATTGAAGCCAGCCTGCAAGACGTCGGCGCGCAGATTAAACAGGCGCGGCAGCCATGACGCTGGATATGCTGAATGTCATGCTGGCAGTCAGCGAAGAGGGGATGATTGAAGAGATGCTGCTGGCGTTGCTGGCCTCTCCTCAGCTTGCCGTGTTCTTCGAAAAATTTCCGCGCCTGAAGAATATTATCGCCGCCGATATTCCGCGCTGGCGGGAGGCCGTCCGAGCCCGACTTAAAGAGACGTCGATCCCCCCGGAGCTGGATATCGAAGTACAGCACTATCAGCGATCGCAACTGCTCTCCACCTCGCAGTTCATCGTGCAGCTCCCACAGATCCTTGGCCAGTTGCATCAGTTGCACTCGCCGTTTGCCACCCAGGCACAGCAGCTGGTGGATAACAATGCCACCTTTACACCCGCGCTCCATACTCTGTTTTTGCAACGTTGGCGTCTGAGTCTGGTGGTGCAGGCAACCACTCTCAACCAGCAGTTGCTGGATGAAGAACGCGATCAGCTGCTGAGCGAAGTCCAGGAAAGGATGACCCTGAGCGGGCAACTGGAGCCGGTGCTGGTGGAGAACGATAACGCTGCGGGTCGGCTGTGGGATATGAGTGCCGGCGAGCTGAAACGCGCCGACTATCAGCTGATCATTCGCTACGGTGACTTTCTCAGTCAGCAGCCGGAACTGATGCAGCTGGCTGAACAGTTAGGCCGTTCTCGGGAAGCCAAATCGGTGCCAAAAAAAGATGCGCCGATGGAAGCCTTTCGCAGCCTGGTTCGTGAGCCGGCAACGGTACCGGAACAGGTTGATGGCCTGCAGCAGAGCGACGATATCCTGCGTCTGCTCCCGCCGGAGCTGGCGACGCTGGGGATCACGGAACTGGAATTCGAGTTCTATCGCAAGCTGGTAGAAAAGCAGCTACTGACCTATCGGTTACATGGCGACGCCTGGCGGGAAAAAATCACCGAGAGGCCGGTGACCCGGCAAGATTTTGACGAACAACCGCGCGGGCCGTTTATCGTCTGCGTCGATACTTCCGGTTCGATGGGCGGTTTCAACGAACAGTGCGCCAAGGCGTTTTGCCTGGCATTAATGCGAGTGGCACTGGCCGACAATCGCCGCTGCTTTATTATGCTGTTCTCCAGCGAAGTGGTGCATTACGAGCTGACGGGCCCGCAGGGCCTGGAGCAGGCGATCCGCTTCCTGAGCCAGCGTTTTCGCGGCGGCACGGATTTAGCCAGCTGTTTCCGTTCCATCATTGAGCGAATGCAAAATCCGCAGTGGGTTGACGCCGACGCGGTGGTGATTTCCGATTTTATTGCCCAGCGTCTGCCGGATGAGGTGATCAATAAGGTAGGGGAGCTACAGCGCAAGCACCATCATCGCTTTCATGCGGTGGCGATGTCTGTACATGGCAAACCCGGCATTATGCGCATCTTCGATCATATCTGGCGCTTTGATACTGGGTTACGTAGCCGCCTGCTGCGACGCTGGCGGCGTTAACGAAGCTATCGGGGCGATTAAAGGAGCGAAGTCACGCTCTCACGAACCTGCGCCGGCCACACGCCGCACTGTACCTGGCCGATATGATCCAGCTGCAACAGCAGCATGGTAAGACGAGATTGACCAATGCCGCCGCCAATAGTCTGCGGCATTTCACCGCGCAGCAGTGCCTGGTGCCACTCCAGCTTCAGACGATCCTCATCACCGGTGATCGCCAACTGACGTTTCAGGGCATCGGCATCCACGCGGATCCCCATAGAGGAGAGCTCGAAAGCGTCTTCCAGCACCGGGTTCCACACCAGAATATCGCCGTTCAGGCCGCTAAAACCTTCCTCAACCGACGTACTCCAGTCATCATAATCCGGCGCACGAACATCGTGACGCTGGCCATCAGAAAGCTTACCACCAATGCCCATCAGGAATACGGCTCCCAGCTCTTTCGCAACCGCCCGTTCGCGGCCTTTGGCATCGAGATCCGGATAACGGCTCAGCAGCGTCTGGCTATGAATGAACTGAATCTGTTCCGGCAGGAACGGCGTCAGGCCGAATTCTTGACACACGGCGGCTTCGGTCGCTTTGATCCCAGCGTAGATAGCCTCTACGGTTGATTTTAATGTTCCGGCATGGCGTTCATCGTCACCCATCACGCGTTCCCAGTCCCACTGGTCGACATAAACAGAGTGGATGGCAGTCAGTCGGTCTTCATCGGGGCGAAGGGCCTTCATGTGCGTGTACAGCCCTTCACCCGCGCTAAAGTCGTGTTGTCCCAGCGTTTGACGTTTCCACTTCGCCAGTGAATGAACTACTTCAAACTGGGCGTCTGGCAGCGTTTTCACTTTAACCTGAACCGCTTTCTCGCAACCAGACAGGTTGTCCTGAGTCCCGTCTCCTACGCGGCTTAAGATAGGCGCCTGGACTTCAATCAGACCAAGTTTCTCTTCCAACTGGCGGGAAAAGTGAGACTTAACGAAACTAATCTGGCGTTGTTTTGCGATGTATGCGGTTTTCATTTTTTATGACTCCTGCGTCCTGTTGATATTGATTAAGCAACAAAAATGACTACAAACTCAATAATCAAACAACAAAAAGCCACTTTCACTTTTGATTCATTAAAATATACGGCTAATATAGAAAGGATCATCAAACATCATAAGAAAAACCTATGGAAAATTATCAGATCGACAATCTGGACCGCGGCATCCTGGAGGCCTTAATGGCCAATGCCCGTACCGCCTATGCTGAACTGGCCAAACAGTTTGGCGTCAGCCCGGGGACGATTCATGTTCGCGTGGAGAAGATGAAACAGGCGGGCATCATCACCGGCGCCCGTATCGACGTGAATCCCAAACAACTCGGTTACGACGTCTGCTGCTTTATCGGCATCATTTTGAAAAGCGCCAAAGACTACCCTTCCGCGCTGGCCAGACTCGAAAGCCTCGATGAGGTCACCGAGGCCTATTACACCACCGGACACTACAGCATCTTTATTAAGGTGATGTGCCGCTCGATCGATGCCCTGCAGCAGGTACTTATCAACAAGATCCAAACAATCGATGAAATTCAGTCCACTGAAACCCTGATCTCCCTGCAAAACCCGATCATGCGGACTATCCGCCCGTGAGCGGATTTTTTTAATCCCACATTTTCCACAGGTAGATCCCAGCTCGCACACAGCGTACAATGTGCCACTCTGAATAATTGAGCAGGCGATCATGGCAGATATTACGCTTATCAGCGGCAGTACCCTGGGCAGTGCGGAATATGTAGCGGAGCATCTGGCTGAAAAGCTGGAAGAGGCGGGCTACAGCACAGAAATCCAGCACGGTCCGATGATCGAGGATCTGCAGGCCGAGGGCATCTGGTTAGTTATCTCCTCTACACATGGCGCGGGGGATATCCCTGATAATCTGCAGCCGTTCTATGAAGCGCTTCAGGAAAAGCAGGCTGATCTGTCCGCCGTTCGTTTTGGCGCCGTAGGCATCGGCAGCCGCGAATACGACACCTTCTGCGGCGCTATCGACAAAATCGACAGCGCATTGAAGACATGTGGTGCACAACAGATCGGCGAAACGCTGAAGATAAATGTCCTGGAACATGAAATTCCGGAAGATCCGGCTGAGATTTGGGTCGGATCCTGGAAAGATTTACTCTAAGTTTTGTAAAGATCGTCCGATCTCCTGTGGATAACTATACTTAAAAGCTCTGATCAACCGGTAGTTATCCAACGTATAACCCGTGACTGCTTTTTGACCTGTGTATAACCCTTCATTTTGATCCCAGCTTATACGGAACAGGATCACCGATCATTCACAGATAGTGATCCTTCTTAAGTATTTGATCTTAAACCGCAGATCGGGCTTATCCACAGAAAGGTTCGATCCTAATAAGAGATCACAGTAAAACAGATCTCTAAATAAAAGATCTTCTTTTTAATACTCAAGATCCCGGAGCTTTCTCGATCGACTAAAGTTGAGTAGAATCCACGGCCCGGGCTTCAATCCATTTTCAAACCGCTTTATGCGAGGCATACCACCATGTTTTATCAGGATCCTTTTGACGTCATCATCATTGGCGGGGGTCATGCAGGCACTGAGGCCGCGATGGCCGCAGCGCGAATGGGTCAGCAGACCCTGCTTTTGACACACAATATCGACACGTTGGGGCAGATGAGCTGCAACCCGGCGATTGGCGGCATTGGGAAAGGACACCTGGTAAAAGAAGTGGATGCACTTGGCGGACTGATGGCGAAAGCGATCGACCAGGCAGGCATTCAGTTTAGGATACTAAACGCCAGCAAAGGCCCGGCGGTACGGGCCACCCGAGCTCAGGCAGACCGCGTGCTCTATCGTCAGGCGGTGCGCACTGCGCTGGAAAACCAGCCCAACCTGATGATCTTCCAGCAGGCGGTAGAGGATCTGATTGTTGAGAACGATCGGGTTGTCGGTGCCGTTACTCAGATGGGACTGAAATTCCGCGCCAAAGCGGTAGTCCTGACCGTTGGCACCTTCCTTGATGGCAAGATCCATATCGGGCTGGATAACTACAGCGGTGGCCGCGCAGGCGATCCGCCGTCCATTCCGCT
>NZ_JBCNNS010000095.1:0-17005 GCF_039594335.1 Raoultella sp. | reverse complement strand
GGCATCCATACTGTCTGCAGCGACCCACAGATGCTGGCGGCGGCGCGTTTGCATATCCTGCAGGCGCAGCAACATTCCGCTACTAATCACCCACGGCGTGCCGACAATCTCCCATTCCACTTTTTGCCACCGCAGACGCGAATCGGTCATCAGCTTTATTTCACCCCGGCAGGCGTGGATCCGCCGCTGGCTGCGCACGCAGTCGAACACCACCAGCGACAGCAGCAATAGCCATAGCGGTGTGTAGCTCAGCGGCCACGGCATCAGCAGCACGATAGCCGCCACAATGCCGTGCAGCAGCAACGAGAACCACTGTGAACGCCAGGAAATGCGTAAATCAGATTGCCACAGGACCACGTTCCCGATTCCGAGTCTGGATTAATTTTACCATCCGTTGCAGTTGCGCATCAGCCGGTTCGCCATGATTCATCAGCCAGTTAAACAGATCCGGATCGTCGTTTTCTAACAGGCGGATGAACAGCTTTTTGTCTTCATCACTGAGCGTATCGTACTCATACTCAAAAAACGGCATGATGGAGATATCCAGTTCACGCATACCGCGGCGGCATGCCCAGTGGATGCGGGCTTTGTTCGTAATGTCCATGTTGTCCTTCCAGCATAAAGAGAGTCTTACATCGCCCTTCAGGTCGCCAGAAAGCAATCTGAACAGACGTTGTTGATAGGTTAGTTTAACCCGTTTTTTGCACTTACTTTACAGCAATATCGAGAACAGAGAACGTCATTCCACAAAAAAACCATAATAAAGATATGGGTTTATCCTTCTCCTATGTTTCTCCATTCGTGCTTTCAGGGCATAAATGGCCTGCCAAAAGCGCTTGCATTGCACCATAGCTCTTTTACCATTAGCTATTCACTCTGCGTTAAGCTATTCAGGACATGACTATGGCTTTTACACCTTTTCCTCCGCGTCAGCCTTCTTCTTCTGCTCGTCTGCCATTAACGCTGATGACCCTGGATGACTGGGCGCTGGCGACGATTACCGGTCAGGATGGCGAGAAGTATCTGCAGGGGCAGATTACCGCCGATGTCAGCGCATTAACCGACGATCAGCATCTGCTTGCCGCGCACTGCGATGCCAAAGGCAAGATGTGGAGCAACCTGCGAGTTTTCCGCCGTGACGGTGGTTTCACCTGGATTGAACGCCGCAGCCTGCGCGAAGCGCAGCTCACCGAATTGAAGAAATATGCGGTGTTCTCTAAAGTGACCATTGCCGCCGATGATGAACACGTCCTGCTGGGCGTTGCCGGTTTCCAGGCCCGCGCCGCGCTGGCACCACTGTTCAGCGAACTTCCGGGCAGTGACAAACCGCTGGTCACCGACGGCGTGACCAGCCTGCTGTGGTTTGAACATCCAGCGGAGCGCTTTCTGCTGGTGACCGATGTGGAAACCGCGACCCGTGTGGCCGAAGCGTTGCGCAGCGACGCGCAGCTGAACAACAGCCAGCAGTGGCTGGCGCTCAACATCGAAGCCGGCCTGCCGGTTATTGACAGCGCCAACAGCGCGCAGTTCATCCCGCAGGCAACGAATCTGCAGGCTTTGGGCGGTATCAGCTTTAAAAAAGGCTGCTATACCGGTCAGGAAATGGTCGCCCGGGCGAAATTCCGTGGTGCGAATAAACGCGCGCTGTGGTATCTGGTCGGTAAGGCGAGCCGCATCCCGGAAACCGGAGAAGATCTTGAACTGAAGATGGGCGAAAACTGGCGCCGGACCGGCACCGTTCTGGCAGCCGTGCTGCTCGATGATGGCCAGTTGCTGGTGCAGGTGGTGATGAATAACGATATGGAGCCAGACAGCGTATTCCGCGTGCGCGATGATGCTGGCACATTAAGCATCGTTCCGCTGCCCTATTCGCTGGGAGAGAGTTAAAGCACGAAGCTCGCCTTAGCGCTGCCAGGCTGTCCGGGCGACGACATCCCGTACCGTGTGGAGCGGTAGCCCCGGCAAGCGCTGCACCGCCGGGGAATTTCCCGCTGATGCGGCATCGTTTTTACACCTGGCCGACGTACAAATAAATGGCCAGGAAGTGACATACGCTGCCGCCCAGCACAAAACCGTGCCAGATAGCATGGTTATAAGGAATACGCTTGCAGACGTAGAAGATAACTCCCAGCGAATACACCACGCCACCGACCGCCAGCAACGTTACCCCCCCTGCCGACAGTTTGATCGCCAGCTGATAAACCACAATCAACGACAGCCAACCCATCATCAGATAGGTCACCAGAGAGAGGACCTTAAAGCGGTGCGCAATGGTGAGCTTAAATAAGATCCCCAGCAGCGCCAGGCTCCAGATGACAACCATCAGGCCGCGCGAGAGCGGTGAATTAAGCCCCACCAGGAGAAAAGGCGTATAGGTTCCCGCAATCAGCAGATAGATGGCGCAGTGATCGAATTTTTTCAGCCACAGCTTGGCTCGCTGATGAGGAATAGCATGATAGAGGGTGGAGGCGAGGAACAGCATAATCATGCTGCCGCCGTACAGACTATAGCTGGTTATCGCCGTTGCGTTGGCATTGCTGTCTACCGCCTGCACCAGCAGGAGGACCAGGCCGACGATGCCAAATACCAGCCCGATACCGTGGCTGATACTGTTGGCAACTTCCTCTGCCAAAGAATAACCCTGTGTGATTAATGGTTTGCGAACCATATTTGACTCCGAAAACAAGAACACTTTTCATGCACACCTAGGGTAACTGAGAATGATTCCAGTGAACACCTGTTAGCTAAAATAAAAAGATGAATATTTGTAAACGCATTAAAATCATGATGTTATATTGATATTTCAACTAACAATCGTTCGCTGTCTTATCAAAGTATTTTGAATTCAATAACATAAAACTGGTCCTCGCCAGGATAGATCTCCGTAATCACCTGGCGCAGCTGCGCCAGGGTCATATTTTCCTGTTCGCCGTGGCGTACCGTGAGCGTATCAAGCGTCACCGCGGACGTCGCCACCACGCTAATCGTGCAAAAATAGCCGTCATCTTCATAGCGGCCGACGCGCAGCACATCGCCAGTTTTAAAATGCGACTCGTCGGCGTTACGAATGGTGATGGTTTTGCGCCCGGCGAGGATGTCTTCCTGAAAGCGCTGAAAAAAGGTTATGTCATTCGGCTGCATGGTATAATTCCATCCTGGTCATTATGAATTGTGAGTTATTACTGTGAGTATGTTCTCCCACGCCGCGATCGCCAGTCTCAATAATCTTGAGATGATGGTCTACCACTACGTCATTAAGAATCGTGACAAAGTGATGTATATGACCATTCGCGAGCTGGCAGAAGCCGCTGGAGTCTCGACGACCACCGTCCTGCGCTTTTGTCGCAAACTGCAGTGCGAAGGATACTCGGAGTTTCGCGTCCGCTTTAAATTATATCTCGAGCAGAATGAGCCTCAACAGGCAAATATCGGCGCCAGCGAAATTATGAGTTTTTTTAAAAGCGTCAACAATGACGAATTTGATCATTTACTCGAGCGTGCCGTCGATATTATTCTCGCATCAGAACGTATTATATTTGTCGGCGCTGGCACCTCCGGCGCCCTGGCAAAATATGGCGCACGATTTTTCTCCAATGTCGGGAAATTCAGCAATCATATCGACGACCCTTATTTCCCGGTCACTAACGACATGGCGCGTAATGCGCTGGCGATCGTCCTGTCGGTTTCCGGGGAGACCGAAGAGATTCTCCGTTTCGCCAGCCAGTTCAGCCTGCACAACTGCAAGGTGATGTCGATCACCAGCCATGAGCACTCACGACTGGCAAAGCTGGCAGACTTTAACCTCTCCTGGCATGTCCCACAAACCCGCATCGGCGGCGTTTATGATATTACCACTCAAATTCCGGTTATTTATATTCTGGAGTCCCTGGGACGTAAATTATCCCGTAAACTCGGCTAAAAATAACACCCTGTTTTTTCGATGTAACATATTCCAGTTGAGGGAAATTGTTATATCGTGACATTTATATCCCCTTTGTTAGACTCGCAAACAGATGCTATATGACGAGACGAGCAAAGATGAAAAAAATCACCTTACCAAAAGACTTTTTATGGGGTGGCGCGGTTGCCGCGCATCAGGTTGAAGGCGGCTGGAATAAAGAGGGTAAAGGCCCAAGTATTTGCGATGTGTTGACCGGCGGCGCTCACGGCGTGCCGCGCGAGATAACTCGTCAGGTGGAGGCGGGTAAATACTATCCGAACCATGAAGCCATTGATTTCCACGGCCGCTACAAAGAAGACATCAGACTGTTTGCAGAGATGGGATTCAAGTGCTTCCGTACCTCCATCGCCTGGACCCGTATCTTCCCGCAGGGTGATGAAACTCAGCCAAACGAAAAGGGGCTGAAGTTCTATGACGACCTGTTCGATGAGCTGTTGAAGTACAACATCGAGCCGGTGATCACCCTCTCCCATTTCGAAATGCCGCTGCATCTGGTGCAGCAGTACGGTGGCTGGACCAACCGCAAAGTAGTCGATTTCTTTGTGCGCTTCGCCGAAGTGGTCTTCGAGCGTTATAAGCACAAAGTGAAATACTGGATGACCTTCAACGAGATCAACAACCAGCGCAACTGGCGCGCCCCGCTGTTCGGCTACTGCTGTTCCGGCGTGGTCTATACCGACCACGAAAACCCGGAAGAGACCATGTACCAGGTGCTGCATCACCAGTTCGTTGCCAGCGCGCTGGCGGTGAAGGCGGCGCGGCGGATCAATCCGCAGATGCAGGTCGGCTGCATGCTGGCAATGGTGGCGCTCTATCCGTTCTCCTGCAAACCTGACGATGTGATGTTCGCTCAGGAATCGATGCGTGAACGCTACGTCTTTACCGACGTGCAACTGCGCGGTTACTACCCGACCTACGTCCTCAACGAATGGGAGCGTCGTGGTTTTAACATCGTGATGGAAGCGGGCGATGAGCAGATCCTGCGTGAAGGCACCTGCGATTACCTCGGTTTCAGCTACTACATGACCAACGCGGTCAAAGCGGAAGGTGGCAGCGGCGATGCCATCTCCGGCTTCGAAGGTAGTGTACCGAACCCGCACGTCAAAGCCTCCGATTGGGGCTGGCAGATTGACCCGGTGGGCCTGCGCTACTCCCTGTGCGAACTGTACGAACGCTATCAGAAACCGCTGTTTATCGTTGAAAACGGCTTCGGCGCCTACGACAAAGTTGAAGAAGACGGCAGCATCAACGACGACTATCGTATCGACTACCTGCGCGCGCATGTGGAAGAGATGATCAAAGCGGTGACTTATGATGGCGTTGAGCTGATGGGCTACACTCCGTGGGGCTGTATCGACTGCGTCTCCTTTACCACCGGCCAGTACAGCAAACGCTATGGCTTTATTTACGTCAACAAACATGACGACGGTACCGGCGACATGTCCCGCTCGCGTAAGAAAAGCTTCAACTGGTATAAAGAGGTCATTGCCAGCAACGGCGAAAATCTCTGATTCCTTCTCAGCACCGCCCTCTCCTCACCAGAAGAGAGGGCAATTGCCGGTCTTACCGATAACGTCTTTACAGCTTTAACATTGCTTCCCGACACTCCTTGGCTGGGCGCCAAAGCACCAGGCCTGCCTAGCGTCTCGTTTATCGATTACTACTGCCCCTACGGCAAGCAGTTCGATCCGATCCTGGAGAAGATCGTTCACGATAACCCTGACGTGCCGCTGATGGTGAAACTGCTGCCGTTTAAGGGGCAAAGTTTGGTTAACGTCGCCAAAGTCACGCTCTCTACATGGCGCCAGCAGCCGGATAAATTCTGGGTGCTGCATCAGCGACTGAGGGCCAAAAAACGCTTATCGTCATCTCTCGCGGCGAGGTTACGTCGCTCACCAGCGGCTGGGGGATGCGCCTGAGGCTGTGGCTGGCGTCATCCCCCCCGGCTTGCGCTGCGCTTAGCCGGGCTACGAGTGCTGTATGTCTGGACGACCTGAGGTGGAGTGTGTCGTGACACGATGCCATCCATCGCGGCTGTAGCCCGGATAAGGCGTAGCCGCCATCCGGGTTCGCACATATTATTTGCCGCCCGCCAGCTCGAGGAAACTACCGGTCACATAGGAGGCTTTCTCACTCAGCAGCCAGGCGATGGCCTGTGCAACCTCCTCCGGCTGCCCGCCGCGCTGCATCGGCAGCCCCGCTTTCACCCGATCCACGCGTCCGGGCTCGCCGCCCGACGCGTGCATCCCGGTATAGATAAAGCCGGGACGCACGCCGTTGACGCGAATCCCTTGCGCCGCCACTTCCAGCGACAGTCCGGTGGTCAGCGTATCCACGGCCCCTTTTGAGGCGGCATAATCCACATATTCCCCAGGCGCCCCGAGACGCGATGCCGCCGATGAAACATTGACGATCGCCCCGCCTTTTCCGCCGTGTCGATATGACATCCGCTTCACCGCCTCCCGGCAACAGAGGAAATAGCCGGTGACATTGGTACTCAGCACCTGATTAATCCGCCCGGCGGTCAGGTTTTCCACGGTGCTTTGCGCAAACAGGACACCGGCGTTATTAACCAGTGCACTCAGCGGTTCCTCAAGACGGTCGATCCCGTCAAACATCGCCATCACCTGCGCCTCATCGCTGATATCTGCCCCCACCGCAACGGCTTTGCCGCCGAGGACGACAATCTCGTTGACCACCGCCATCGCGGCGCTGATATCGTGATGATAATTGACCACCACGGTATACCCTTCCTGCGCCAGCAGCAGCGCCGTCGCTTTACCTATTCCACGACTGGCGCCGGTAATCAGTGCTATAGCCATCCTCTCCCCCCAAAAAATAAAGGCGCCGAAGCGCCTTTAAAAGATAGTCCAGTCAGTGAATTACTGGTATTCGCTCATCGGTACACAGGAGCAGAACAGGTTACGGTCGCCGTAGACATCGTCCAGACGCTTCACCGTCGGCCAGTATTTGTTCGCCAGACCTGCCGGGAATACCGCCAGCTCACGGGTATACGGATGATGCCATTCCGCCACCAGCTCACCCTGGGTATGCGGGGCATTCACCAGCGGGTTATCTTCCAGCGGCCACTCGCCCGCTTTCACGCGGTCGATTTCACCACGAATCGCCAGCATCGCGTCGATGAAGCGATCCAGCTCGACTTTGCTTTCTGATTCCGTCGGTTCAACCATCAGCGTACCGGCAACCGGGAAGGACATCGTCGGCGCATGGAAACCAAAGTCGATCAGACGTTTGGCAATATCCAGCTCGCTGATGCCGGTCTCTTCTTTCAGAGGACGAATATCCAGAATACATTCGTGCGCCACGCGACCGTCTCGGCCGGTGTAAAGCACCGGGAACGCCTCTTTCAGGCGGGTCGCAATGTAGTTGGCATTCAGAATTGCCACCTGGCTCGCCTGCTTCAACCCTTCGGCGCCCATCATGCGGATATACATCCAACTGATTGGCAGAATGGAAGCGCTGCCGAACGGTGCGGCAGAAACCGCACCCTGACGGGTCAGCATTCCTTCGATCTGGACCACGCTGTGGCCCGGAACAAACGGCGCCAGATGCGCTTTGACGCCAATCGGTCCCATACCCGGACCGCCGCCGCCGTGCGGGATGCAGAAGGTTTTATGCAGGTTAAGGTGCGAGACGTCCGCGCCGATAAAGCCCGGAGAGGTGATGCCGACCTGCGCGTTCATGTTAGCGCCGTCGAGGTAAACCTGACCGCCGAACTGATGCACGATTTCGCAGACTTCGCGGATCGTCTCTTCGTAAACGCCGTGCGTTGACGGGTAGGTCACCATGATGCAGGAGAGGTTCTCACCCGCCTGCTCCGCCTTAAGACGCAGATCCGCGAGATCGATGTTGCCGTTTTTATCACACGCGACAACCACAACCTGCATGCCGGCCATCTGTGCCGACGCCGGGTTGGTGCCGTGCGCAGAACTTGGGATCAAGCAGATGTCGCGATGGCCTTCATTGCGGCTCTCATGGTAATGGCGAATGGCCAGCAGACCCGCGTACTCCCCCTGGGCGCCGGAGTTTGGCTGCATACAGATGGCGTCATAGCCGGTCAGTTTTACCAGCCAGTCGGAGAGCTGGGCGATCATCTGATGGTAGCCTTCCGCCTGTTCCGTCGGGCAGAACGGGTGCAGCTCGGCAAATTCAGGCCAGGTGATCGGGATCATTTCCGCCGCGGCGTTGAGCTTCATGGTACAGGAACCCAGCGGGATCATCGCCTGGTTCAGGGCCAGGTCTTTACGCTCCAGCGAGTGCATATAGCGCATCATCTCGGTTTCGCTGTGGTAGCGATTGAACACCGGGTGCGTCAGGATCGCATCGTTACGCAGCATGCTTTCCGGGATCGAGCTGCTGTCGAGCGCCACGTCTTTATCCAGCGTATCGATATCCAGGCCGTGGTCGTCGCCGATAATGGCGCGGAACAGGTTCAGCACATCTTCGCGGGTTGTTGCTTCATCAAGGGTGATGCCAACGGCGTTATGGATGTCGCTGCGCAGGTTAATTTCCAGTGCTTCGGCGCGTGCCAGCACCGCCGCTTTGTCGGCCACTTCCACGCACAGGGTATCGAAGTAGTGAGCATGGCGCAGCCTGAGCCCTTTTTTCTGCAGCCCACCGGCCAGAATATCGGTCAGGCGATGGATGCGGCTGGCGATGCGCTTCAGGCCCTCTGGCCCGTGAAACACCGCGTACAGGCTGGCGATGTTTGCCAGCAGTACCTGGGAAGTACAAATATTGGAGTTCGCTTTCTCGCGACGGATATGCTGCTCGCGGGTCTGCATCGCCATACGCAGCGCGGTGTTACCGGCGGCATCTTTTGATACGCCGATAATACGGCCCGGCATCGAGCGTTTAAATTCATCTTTTGCGGCAAAGAAGGCCGCGTGCGGGCCGCCGTAGCCCATCGGAACGCCGAAACGCTGGGCGGAACCGAAGACGATATCGGCCCCCTGTTTGCCCGGCGCGGTCAACAGAACCAGCGCCATGAAGTCCGCGGCGACGCTGACCACGACTTTGCGTGCTTTCAGCTCGGCGATCAGCTTGCTGTAATCATGAATTTCGCCGGTGGTGCCTACCTGCTGCAACAGCACGCCGAAAACGTCCTGATGGTCGAGCGCTTTTTCCGCCTCATCAACGATGACGTCAAAGCCAAAGGTTGCGGCGCGGGTGCGCACCACGTCCAGAGTCTGCGGATGTACATCGGCGGCAACGAAGAAACGGTTCGCATTCTTCAGCTTGCTGACGCGTTTGGCCATCGCCATCGCTTCAGCTCCGGCGGTCGCCTCATCCAGCAGCGAGGCGGAGGCGATGTCCAGCCCGGTCAGATCGAGGGTCACCTGCTGGAAATTCAGCAGTGATTCCAGGCGGCCCTGGGAAACTTCCGGCTGGTAAGGGGTGTAAGCGGTGTACCAACCGGGGTTTTCCAGCATATTGCGCTGAATAACCGGCGGCAACTGCACGGCAGTGTAACCCATGCCGATGTAAGACTTGAAGCGCTTGTTGCGACCGGCGATCGCCTTCAGCTCCGCCAGCGCAGCGAATTCGGTAGTCGCGTCACCCACCTGAGGAGGGGTCGCCAGCTGAATATCCTGCGGCACAATCTGGCCAATCAGGGCGTTAAGCGAATCGGCGCCAACGGTGTTCAGCATCTCCTGCTGTTGCTGAGCATCCGGACCGATGTGACGTTCAATAAAGGCGCCGCGGTTTTCAAGCTGACCTAAAGTCTGAGTCATGAGCGATGGTTCCTGAAACGTGCAGTGAATCGTATGTGTCTTTACTTACCTGAACAGGTAAAAATCCTTCACGCTGCTGGCAGCAGATGCCCGCAGCGTGGAGGGGTAAGATATTTACTCGTTTTCCAGCAGCGCCGCATAGGCAGCCGCGTCAAGCAGGGCCGCAACCTGTGCTTCATCGCTGGCCTTAATTTTAAAGATCCAGCCATCCGCGTACGGGTCACTGTTTACCAGCTCCGGAGAGTCATTCAGTTCTTCGTTCACCGCCACAATCTCGCCGCTAATCGGGGCATAAATATCAGACGCCGCTTTCACCGACTCGGCAACCGCACAGTCGTCACCCGCTTCAACGGCTGCGCCGATGTCCGGCAGATCGACGAAAACCATATCGCCAAGCAGTTCCTGGGCATGTTCGGTGATCCCGACGGTGTAGGTGCCATCAGCTTCTTTGCGCAGCCATTCGTGTTCTTTACTGTATTTCAGTTCTGCTGGTACGTTGCTCATCAATTAATCTCCAAAAAAGGGGAATCACACCACGGCTTTGCCGTTGCGTACAAAAACAGGTTTAGTCACTTTTACCGGCATTTCGCGGTTGCGAATCTGCACAATGGCCGTCTCGCCGATACCGGCCGGTACGCGCGCCAACGCGATACTGTAGCCCAGCGTCGGAGAGAAGGTGCCACTGGTGATAATACCTTCTTTCTGATTACCGTCGGCATCGCTAAAGCGCACCGGCAAACCGCCGCGCAGGACGCCTTTCTCGGTCATCACCAGCCCCACCAACTGCTCGGTACCTTTTTCACGCTGCAGTTCCAGCGCTTCGCGACCGATGAACGCACGATCGGAGGGTTCCCAGGCAATGGTCCAGCCCATATTCGCCGCCAGCGGAGAGATGCTTTCATCCATCTCCTGGCCATACAGGTTCATCCCCGCTTCCAGACGCAAGGTATCGCGAGCGCCCAGCCCACACGGCTTCACGCCAGCGTCCAGCAGACCACGCCAGAAATCAGCAGCCTGCTCATTCGGCATGGCGATTTCGTACCCGGTTTCACCGGTATAACCGGTCGTGGCAATAAACAGATCGCCAGCCTGCACGCCAAAGAACGGTTTCATCCCTTCGACAGCCTGACGCTGTGCGTCGGTGAACAGCGTTGCCGCTTTCGCTTTCGCCTGCGGCCCCTGTACGGCAATCAGGGAAAGATCGTCACGGACGGTCATCTCAAGACCATAGGGTTCAGCCTGCTGGGTAATCCAGGCGAGGTCTTTTTCACGGGTGGCTGAGTTAACCACAAGGCGGAAATAATCTTCACTAAGGAAATAGACAATCAGATCATCGATGACGCCAGCGGACGCGGTAAGCATGCCGGTATACAGCGCTTTGCCAGGCACCGTCAGCTTCGCGACGTCGTTAGCCAGCAGATAGCGCAGGAACTCCCGAATGCGGCTGCCGTGGAAATCGACGATGGTCATGTGCGAAACATCGAACATCCCGGCGTCGCCTCGCACCGCGTGGTGCTCATCAATCTGGGAACCGTAATGCAGCGGCATCATCCAGCCATGGAAGTCGACCATGCGCGCACCGCACAGCGTGTGTTGTTCATACAACGGAGTCTGTTGAGCCATCTTTTCCTCATCGAATAAAACGGAACCAGCTACTGGGTTGGGCGATGTCATTGGGGCAATTTCGCACCACGAAATCCACCGTCGTCGCCATGTCAGGGCGCCGACGCAAACGTTCTCTTTTGCCTGAACTTACCACCGAACCCGGCGCTAAACCATAAGCAAAATCAGGACATCACATTAGCTTATGACTAAAAGTCGCTAAAAAGACCACAGAATTATTGACTGGAAATAAGCGATTTATTCCACACAAAAATAACACCACAGACTAATAAAACCGAGAATGATGGTATTTTATGCGATAAAAGAGGGCTGTTTTCTTTTTCAAAAAAATAGAGACATTAATAAAACTAATGCGAAAAAATAGGTGAAATTAGATTATTTCAAATGAGAGGAGAAAACCCGGCACCGGGGCCGGGAGAGAGAAGTGTGACGCGCTTAACGTAACCAGGCCGGAAGATCGTTTAAGCCCATCGCCTGGCGAATCAACTGCGGTTTGACGCCGGGTAGCGTATCCGCCAGTTTGAGGCCAATATCGCGCAGCAGTTTCTTCGCCGGGTGACTGCCGGAGAACATTTCGCGAAAGCCCTGCATCCCCGCCAGCATCATCGCGGCGCTGTGCTTGCGGCTACGTTCATAGCGACGCAGATACAGGTACTGACCAATATCTTTGCCCTGCGCATGCAGACGGCGGAGTTCATCGATCAGTTCCGCTGCATCCATAAAGCCCAGATTCACTCCCTGCCCGGCCAGCGGGTGAATGGTGTGCGCGGCATCGCCAACCAGCACCAGGCGATGCGCCGCGAACTGGCGCGCGTAGCGGCCGGTCAACGGGAAAGTCTGACGCTCGCTTGCCAGCTGGCACAGGCCAAGCCGGTTATCGAAGGCAATATTCAGCGCCTGATTAAACGCCGCCTCATCAACCTGCTGCATCCGCTGTGCTTCCTGCGGCGATAGGGACCAGACGATCGAACACAGATGCGGATCGCTCAGCGGCAAAAACGCCAGAATGCCGTCGCCGTGGAACGCCTGACGGGCAATCGCCTGGTGCGGATCTTCGGTACGAATGGTGGCAACCAGCGCATGATGGCGATAGTCCCAGAATGTCAGCGCTATATCCGCTTTGTTGCGCAACCACGAGTTCGCACCGTCTGCACCGACCACCAGCCTGGCGGTCAACATCTTGCCATCCTGCAAGCTGAGAAACGCTTCGTTTTCTCCCCACGCCACCTGCTGCAACTGAGCCGGGGCCAGCAGGGTGACGTCGGCGCAGCGCTGCGCCTTTTGCCACAGAGTATAGTGAACGACCGCATTTTCAATAATATGGCCAAGGTGGCTGAAGCCCATACTCTGGTCATCAAAGCTGATATGGCCAAAGCTGTCCTTATCCCACACTTCCATACCGTGATAACAGCTGGCGCGCCGGGCGATAATCTCCGGCCAGACATCCAGCCTGCTAAGCAGTTTTTCGCTGGCGGCGTTAATGGCCGATACCCGCAGCGCTGGCGGCGCATCGGCGTTTAACGGCTGCGGCTCGACTTGTTCCAGCACTGCAACCCGCAGCCCGCTCCCCTGCAAACCGCAGGCTACCGCCAGGCCCACCATGCCACCGCCAACAATGGCAACATCAACACTTTGCACGTTCAACTCCTTAACGAGGAACCCAACCGAGGGTACGCTGCGCCAGCGCGTCGCGCGCCGGGGTAAATAATTCCATCGCCATCAGACCCACGTTACGCCCCACCACCAGCGGCGCCCAGTGATTAGCAAACAGATGCACCAGCCCATCGGTCACACCGATGGTCGTGGCCTTATCATCTGCTCGTCGCGCCTGATAGCGACAAAGAAGCGAGTAATCGCCGGGATCCTGCCCGGTAGCGCAGGCCTGCGCCAACGTTTCCGCCAGGCTCATCACATCCCGCAGGCCGAGATTAAAGCCCTGCCCGGCGATGGGATGCAGCGTTTGCGCCGCATTCCCGACCAGCACCAGGCGATGGGAAATCGGGCGCGTAGCGGTAGTCAACGCCAATGGGTAAACGCTGCGCTTCCCGACATGGGTGATCCGTCCCAGCCGCCAGCCAAACGCCTGCTGCAGCTGCTCGCAAAATTTCGCGTCAGACCACCCCAGAACCTCATCATGCTGTGACTGCGGGTGGCACCATACCAACGAACAGCGCCCATGTGACATCGGCAGCATGGCCAGCGGCCCATGTTCGGTGAAGCGTTCAAAAGCGCGCCCTTCATGGGGCAACGCTGTGCTGACGTTGGCAATAATCGCCAGTTGTTCGTAAGGCTGCTGCTGCCAGCTCATACCGCAGCGGGCACCCAGCGTGGAACGCGAGCCGTCGGCGGCGACCAGCAGTTGACCTTCGATCGTTTCGCCGCTATCCAGAGTGATGCTGACGCCCTTCTCCCATCGGGTGACGTCTTCGACTGTCGCCGGGCAGTGCAAGGTAATCCCCGGCGCTTCGCGCAATTGCGCGAACAATCGCTGGCCAATATCGTGCAATTCCACCACCTGGCCTAGCGCCGCCAGACCGTAATCCTGCGCATCGAGGGTCACGAATCCCGCATGCCCGCGGTCGCTGACGTGAACGCGCTGAATCGGCGTCGCGCAACCGGCAATGCCTTGCCAGATGCCGGTACGCGCCAACTGCTGGCAAGTCCCCGCCGACAGCGCAATCGCGCGGGCATCAAAACCCGGATGCTGCGACGAATCCGGCTGTGCCGCCTCGACCAGATGGACCGGCAGCGCGCCTTGGGTTAAGCGCGAGAGAGCCAAAGCCAGCGTTGCCCCGGTCATCCCTCCGCCAACGATCAGGACGCTCATGACCGCCGCACCGCCGCCATCAGCGCCTCAATATCGTCGGCTTTTTTCACCACGCCAGCGGTCAGGTTTTCGTTACCGTTTTCAGTAATGACAATATCGTCTTCAATACGCACGCCAATGCCGCGATACTGTGGCGGCACATCGGCGTCGACGGCAATATAGAGACCCGGTTCAACGGTCAACACCATGCCCGGTTCAAGGAGACGTGAGCGATCGACATCGTAGTGGCCGACATCATGGACATCGAGTCCTAGCCAGTGGCTCAGGCCGTGCATAAAGTAAGGGCGATGGGCGTTGTTAACAATCAGTTCGTCGACCTCCCCTTTGAGAATGCCCAGCCGCACCAGACCGGTAATCATGATGCGCACCACCTTCAGGTTAACCTGCTGAATTGAGGTGCCAGGACGGTAAAGCTCCAGCGCAGTTTCCAGCGATTCGAGGACGATATCGTAAATCTCGCGCTGTGCCGGGCTGAATTTACCGTTCACCGGGAAAGTGCGGGTGATATCGCCCGCATAGCCGCGGTATTCACAGCCGGCGTCAATCAGCACTAAATCACCATCGCGTAGCTCGGATTCGTTTTCCGTGTAATGGAGAATACAGCCGTTTTCCCCACCGCCCACAATGGTGTTATAGGACGGGTAACGGGCGCCGTGGCGGCTGAATTCATGCAGAATTTCCCCTTCCAACTGGTATTCGAACATACCTGGACGGCATTTCTGCATCGCACGGGTATGTGCCAGCGCGGAAATTTCGCCAGCACGGCGCATCACCACCAGCTCTTCCGGCGATTTAAACAGCCGCATCTCATGCACCATCGGCCGCCAGTCAATGACTGAGCCGGGCGCCTGCAGATTCTGACGCACGCCTTTACGCAGTTTTTCCAGCGCGGTGAAGACGATTTTGTCAGCATAGACATATTCGCCCTGCGCGAAATAGATCGCATCAAGGCCGTTAAGCAACTGGAATAATTGCTGATTAATTTCGCTGAACGCCAGAGCGCGATCGACGCCCAGCTTCGCTGGCGCGGCTTCCTGCCCCAGACGACGGCCGAACCAGATCTCTGCGGTCAGATCGCGGACGCGGTTAAACAGTACGCTATGGTTGTGGGTGTCGTTGCTTTTAATCAACACCAGCAGGGCTTCCGGCTCATTAAATCCCGTGAAGTACCAAAAATCGCTGTTCTGCCGGTAGGGGTATTCTGAATCTGCGCTGCGGACCGCTTCCGGTGCGGCGAAAATCAGCGCGGCGCTGCCTGGTTGCATCTGCGCCAGCAATGCCTGGCGACGAGAAAGAAATTCCTGCTGTGTCATGACGCCCCCTCAACAAATTATCGTTAGTGTAATGTTGGCTTACGCACTTCCGGTGCGGTTGGCTGCTGGCGAGAAAAGGTTTCGTGGCACAGCAGCGCAGCGACGCGCACGTACTCGATAATCTCTTCCAACGACATTTCAAGCTCTTCCTGATCTTCGTCTTCGTCGTACCCCAGTTGCGCAATGTTACGCAGGTCGTCGATGGCTTCGCCGGTCTCGTCTTTGATTTTATCCAGTTTAGGTTGCGTAACGCCCAGACCGAGCAGGAAATGGTTAACCCAACCAGCCAGCGCGTCGGCGCGTTCAAACACACTGACCGCGTCACCTTCCGGTAAATAGAGCTGGAACAAGAAACCGTCGTCTTCCAGCGAGTCGCTGGTCACGGAATGGATGGTGCGCAGAGACTCGGCCAGCTCATGACCAAATGCGAGGCCTTCGTTTGTCAGGTCGTGTACCAGCGGCTGCCAACTGCTGTCTTTGTTGCCGCCGCACAGGATCCCACTGATCAAACCGTGCATTTCGGCCGGGGTTAAGCCCACGCCCTGTTGGTTTAGTAACTGGTCTACAGCGTGGTAGCCAGGCATTTCGTTCTGTATAGACATGCGCATTCGTCATCGTTGGGAGGAATATTCATGATATGCTACCACTTTGGACCCTGGTGAACCAGAATAGGGCTTGTACCTTCGCACCAGGGTAGCTATAGTGTCGCCCCTTTGCAGACCCGGATTCGGGCGTGAAGGCCGCGCAGTCAATCAGCAGGAAGGTGGCATGTCTGCACAACCCGTCGATCTCCAAATTTTTGGCCGTTCACTCCGCGTGAATTGCCCGCCTGAACAAAGGGATGCCTTGAATCAGGCAGCTGATGACCTGAATCAGCGGTTGCAAGATTTAAAAGAACGCACTAGAGTCACAAATACTGAGCAGTTGGTCTTCATCGCCGCGTTGAACATCAGCTATGAGTTGACTCAGGAAAAAGCGAAAACCCGCGATTACGCCTCCAGCATGGAACAGCGTATTCGGATGCTTCAGCAGACCATCGAACAAGCGTTGCTTGAACAAGGTCGCATAAGCGAAAGAACCGGGCCGAAGTTTGAATAACACTTTGCAGTTAACTGTGTTAGAGTAAACGCAAGAACAAAATTTCTCTGAGATGTTTGCAAGCGGGCCAGTCCCCTGAGCCGATATTTCATACCACAAGAATGTGGCGCTCCATGGTTGGTGAGCATGCTCGGTCCGTCCGAGAAGCCTTAAAACTGTGACGACGCATTCACCTTGAACCAAGGGTTCAAGGGTTACAGCCTGCGGCGGCATCTCGGAGATTCCCTTCTTTTCAGTTCCATCCCTCGTTGCTTCCTTTTTCGGTTTTTATCGCCTTGTGTATTACACTACGCCGACATGCAACTGATTCACGTATTCCCGTGCTCATGCTTAATCAGGCGACCTGTGATGACTCAACTTTCCGACACGCAAGCTACCCGGCAGCAGATTCGTCAACAAATTCGCCAGCAACGACGTGCGCTGACGA
>NZ_JBCNNS010000094.1:0-17069 GCF_039594335.1 Raoultella sp. | reverse complement strand
CGCTGGCCCGAGGTGAGCGAACATTCTCCGGCCTCGCTATGCTATACCTCCGGGACGACGGGAAAGCCGAAGGGGGTACTGAATACCCACCGGTCGCTGGTACTGCACGCGCTGAGCGGCAATCAGCCGGATGCGGCCCGTATATCGGCACAGGATACGCTGCTACCGGTTGTGCCGATGTTCCACGTCAATGCCTGGGGCACCCCTTTTATTGCCGCGATGGCAGGCGCTCGCCTGGTGCTGCCGGGGCCGAATCTGGATGGCGACAGCCTGCTGCGGTTACTGAGCGAAGAGCAGGTCAGCGTCGCGTTCGGCGTTCCGGTCATCTGGGCAGGTTTGCTTGCGGCTCTGCGTAAATCGGACATTCGCCTGCCGTATTTTAAACGATCTTTTGTCGGCGGGTCGGCGCTGCCCCCTTCGATGATCGAGGTCTTCCGCCGCGATTATGATATTGCGCTGATTCATGCCTGGGGGATGACCGAAACTTCGCCCATCGGTACGATCAACACGCCGCTGAGCAAACACAACGCCTTGACCCAGGAGGCGCAGGAGAAGCGAGGGCACGGCCAGGGGCGCGTCATTTTTGGCATCGACCTGCGGGTGGTGGATGCCGGGGGGCAACCGCTGGCCAACGACGGCGAAAGTCAGGGCTATCTGCAGGTGCGTGGACATTGGGTGGTGGCAAATTACTATGGCCGTCCCGATACGGTGCTGACCGATGACGGCTGGTTCGATACCGGTGATATTGGCACGCTGGATGAGAATGGCTACCTGGTGATTCACGATCGGGCGAAAGATATCATTAAGTCTGGTGGAGAGTGGATCTCGACGGTCGAGCTGGAGAACATTGCGCTTGCCCATCCGGCGATTCGCAGCGCGGCGGCGATTGCGGCGCAGCATCCGCGTTGGGATGAACGTCCGGTGCTGCTATGCGTCAGGGCAGAGGACGGCGAAATTGAAGAGCCGGAGCTGTTGGCCTGGTATCAGGCGCGAGTGCCCAAATGGCAGCTTCCGGACCGGATTCTGTTTATCGATGCGCTTCCCGTCAGCGCCACCGGTAAAGTCCTGAAAAACCGACTGCGCGCTGAGTTTGGTCAGATTCTGATGGGCGAGGGACGCGAGGTGGGCTAAATCGGTCTTTGTGTGTCCCGGATGCCCCGCGCCATCATTCGCCATACCGTCGCTGTCATGATTAATTTGGTGCCGAAAATTCAGCGCGATGATGAGCGAAAGTATCACGGAGCCCTGTGGCAAGGACGAAGGAAAAGGCGGAGTCGGTGCCTCCGCCAGACGGGATTAACGGCCCGCTTTTAGCTTCTGATAATACTCTTCATACAGCGCACTGGCGCTGCCGACATCGTTTTGCCATTCGCCTTTGGCGATGGTGTCGGCATCCGGGTAGAGCGACTTATCATTGGCGACTTCCGGGCTGAGCATCTTACGTGCGGCGAGGTTTGGCGTCGGGTAGCCGATGGTTTCCGCCACCTGTTTTGCCACTTCCGGGCGCAGCAGGAAGTTAATCAGCTTCAGCGCGCCGTCGACGTTGTTCGCGTTCGCCGGAATTGCCAGGCTATCCATCCAGAAGATCCCGCCTTCTTCCGGCCAGACGACCTCGAGCGGCGTGCCTGACTGACGGGCGACCCAGGCCGAACCGTTCCACACCATCCCGAGATTCACTTCGCCTTCCATATACGGGTTGGCTGGGTTATCGGAGTTAAACGCCGCCACGTTTGGCATCAGTTTTTTCAGCTCGTTGTAGGCGGCTTCAATCTCTTTAGGGTCGGTGGTATTGCCGGAATAGCCCAGCTTACGTAAGGCAATCTGGAACACTTCACGCGCATCGTCGGTCAGCAGCAGGCTGCTTTTGTATTCCGGCTTCCACAGGTCGGCCCAACGGGTGACGGTTTTCGGGTCGATAGCATCGCTATTGACGCCAATGGCCGTGGCCCCCCAGATGTAGGGAATGGAATAATCGTTGCCCGGATCGAACGGTTTATTCAGCATCTGCGGATCGAGATTGCTGAAGTTAGTCAGCTTGCTCTTGTCGATTTTCTGCAGCATCCCCTCTTTACGCATCTTATCGACGAAATAGGTGGAAGGCACCACCAGGTCGTAAGCGCCGTTCTTGTAGGTTTTGAGCTTGGCGTACATGGTTTCATTCGACTCATACGTCGAATAGATAACCTTGATGCCGGTCTCTTTGGTGAACTGCTCCAGCAGACCCGGCGGCACATACTCGGTCCAGTTATAGAAATAGAGTGTTTTGCTGTCGTTCGCGTACGCGGCGCTCATACCCATGACCAGAGCGCCCGCTGCGAGCAGGTGGCGTGACCATTTTTTCATTTTAACGTCCCCTGAGTTTTATCACGTGCAATCAATTGGCTGGCGATGACCATCACCAGAGACAGAACGAGCAGAATTGTCGCCAGGGCGTTCACTTCCGGCGATACGCCCACTTTGACCATCGAATAGATCTTTAGCGGCAGGATCTCGTAACCTGGGCCGGTCACGAACGACGACACGACCACATCATCCATCGACAGCGTAAAGCTCAACAGCCATCCTGCGGCCACGGCCGGCAACGCCAGCGGCAGAAGAATTTTCCGCAGAATGGTCAACTCGCTGGCGCCCAGATCTTTTGCCGCCTCCAGCATCCGCACATCAAAACCTTTGAGGCGAGAATAGACCGTCACCACCACGAAAGGTAGACAGAAGGTGATGTGTGAAAACAGCAGCGACCAGAACCCCAGCTGAATACCGATAAGCATAAACAACACCAGCAGGGAGATGGCCATGACGATATCCGGTGACATCATCACCACGAACAGCATCCCGCTGACAAACGGTTTACCACGAAAACGATAGCGATACAGTGCGACGGCGGTCAGCGACCCGATAAGCGTCGCAAAGGTGGCCGACAGCACCGCCATGGTCAGCGAGTGCTGCGCCGCCTGCAGCAGGCTATCGTTATTCATCAACAGGCCATACCACTCGGTGGTGAAGCCCTGCCAGTTAATACCAAAACGCGAACTGTTAAACGAGTTGACGATCAGAATAATGATCGGAATATAAAGGTAAGCATAAATGGCGGTCATAAAGCCGCCGCGCAGCAGTCGACCGATCATTCGAGTTCCACCTTCTTGTTCAACAGGCGCGCTGCGCGCCAGTAAATCAACAGCATCAGGCCCATCACCAGTGTCAGCGTAATGCTGGTTGCGGCGCCAAACGGCCAGTCGCGGATATTCAGGAACTGACTCTTGATAACGTTTCCGATCAACAGGTTTTTGGCACCGCCCATCAGATCCGAAACATAGAACAGACCCATCGCCGGGAGCATCACCAGTAGACAGCCGGCAATGATGCCCGGCATCGTCAGTGGAATAATGATGCGCATAAAGGTTTGCAGCTTGCCGGCGCCCAGATCCCTTGCCGCTTCCAGCAGAGGGCGATCCAGCTTCTCAATGCTGGAGTAGAGCGGCATCACCATAAACGGCAGCAGAATATAGACCAGACCGATGATGACCGCAGACGGGGTGTACATGATGCGCAGCGGTGTATCAATCACCCCAAGCCACAGCAGAAACTCATTGAGATAACCTTTGGTGCTGAGGAAGATTTTCAACCCATAGATACGGATCAATGAGTTGGTCCAGAACGGCACGATCAGCAGAAACAGTAGCAGCGGGCGCACTTTCTCCGGCAACCTGGCCAGAAACCAGGCGAAAGGGTAGCCAAGCGCCAGGCAGGCGAGGGTCGCCAGCAGCGCCATATTGAGCGAGTGCAGCAGCACGGCGTAATAGAGCGGATCCAGCAGGCGCGTATAGTTATCCAGCGTGAAGACCATTTTGACGAAACTGGCGTCGTCACGGGTCAAAAAGCTGGTACCGATGATCATCAGGTTGGGCAGGAACACAAACAGCACAAGCCAACCCACGATAGTGGCGATCACCACATTCTGGAATTTACTGGTGTTCTTCATCAGCCAGCACAACCTCCCAGCTTTCTACCCAGTTAATGGCCATTTTCTGGTCAAGCGGGTGGTCAAAGTCCGGATCGTCCTCGTTAAAGAATTCACTGACCATCACTATTTTGCCATTTTCCAGTTCGACGACCGACTCCAGTGTCATGCCTTTGTAGTTGCGCTCGCGGATGTAGCCGATCAGTCCGTCGGCGTCGTGGCCATCGTGGACCTCATCGACGCGCAGATCTTCCGGTCGCAGCAGAACGTTCAACCGTTGTCCCCGCTCGACGGGGAAGTTGACGTAGATATTGCATTCACGGCCTTCAACATTGGCGCGGACGCGCTGCTCGTCAAGGCGTTCAATGACCGTAGCACTAAAGAGATTAATCTCGCCGATAAAACTGGCGACGAACAGGTTTTTCGGCTCTTCATAGATTTCACGCGGCGTGCCATCCTGCTCGATTTTCCCGTCGCGCATGACTACGATGCGGTCAGACATGGTCAGGGCCTCTTCCTGATCGTGGGTGACAAAGACGAAGGTAATGCCGAGCTTACGCTGCAGTGCCTTCAGCTCGTTTTGCATCTGCTTGCGCAGCTTGTAATCCAGCGCCGACAGGGATTCATCCAGCAGCAGCAGGCGCGGTTTGTTGACCACCGCTCTGGCGATAGCCACCCGCTGTTGCTGACCGCCGGAGAGCTGATGCGGTTTGCGTTGGGCAAATTCCTCCAACTGGACCATGCGCAGCGCATCGAGGACGCGAGGGGGGATTTCCGCCGCCGGCGTTTTCTGCATCCGCAGACCGAAGGCGACGTTTTCGAATACGCTCATATGGGGAAACAGAGCGTAGCTCTGAAAGACGGTGTTGACGTGGCGGTTTTCCGCCGGAACATGAGTGATGTCCTGATCTTCGAGATGAATTCGTCCGCTGTCGACGTTTTCAAGCCCGGCAATAAGACGCAGAACGGTGGTTTTACCGCAGCCAGAAGGGCCAAGCAGGGTGAGAAACTCACCGTTGTTGATGGTCAGATTCAGATCTGAGATAACCGTTTTTCCATCAAAGCTTTTGCGAATTCCCGCCAGGTGCACCAGCGGCGAAAGCGAACGCGGTTGTATATTCAATTTTTAACTCTGTCCCATGTAGACGCAGCGGACGATTGACCGTTGCGGGGTTTGTGGTTAACCACCTTTGCGGTTGCGCATAAGAAACGAGGGCCAGCATTCTACGGCAATCGCTTGCGATCGCCAATGCTTGTCTCATACGGATGCACGACCTTTACAACAATATGCGGGTTCATGTATTAAATTCTTATTTGCCGGGCTAAAAATGACCTGACGCAATATTTGTCTATTCGGGCTTATGAATAATGTTGTCACAAAAGATGAGGGTGGCTACATGGATAAATTGCTTGAGCGTTTTTTACAGTACGTTTCTCTGGACACGCAGTCGAAGCCTGGTGTGCGTCAGGTTCCCAGCACGGAAGGTCAGTGGAAGCTGTTACGTCTGCTGCAGGCACAACTGGAAGAAATGGGACTGGTTAATGTGACGCTAAGTGAGAAAGGGACGGTGATGGCAACCCTTCCAGCTAACGTTACTGGCACTATTCCGCCCATTGGCTTTATTTCCCACGTCGACACGGCGCCGGATTTCAGCGGTAAAAACGTGAACCCGCAGATCGTTGAAAAATACCGTGGCGGCGACATTGCCCTCGGGATTGGTGACGAAGTGCTCTCGCCGGTGATGTTCCCGGTACTGCACCAGTTGCTGGGGCAAACGCTGATCACCACCGATGGCAAAACGTTGCTTGGCGCCGATGACAAAGCCGGTATTGCCGAGATAATGACCGCTCTGGCGACGCTGAAGGCGAAAAACATTCCTCACGGCGATATTCGCGTGGCCTTCACACCGGATGAAGAGGTCGGGAAAGGGGCAAAGCACTTTGATGTCGCCGCATTTGACGCCCGCTGGGCCTATACTGTCGACGGCGGCGGTGTGGGGGAACTGGAGTTTGAAAACTTCAATGCCGCGTCGGTGACCATTAAGATCGTGGGCAACAATGTCCATCCGGGCACGGCAAAAGGGGTGATGGTGAATGCGCTGTCGCTGGCGGTACGGATTCATGCCGAAGTCCCTGCCGATGAGGTGCCGGAGACGACCGAAGGTTACGAAGGCTTTTACCATCTGGCGAGCATGAAAGGCAGCGTTGATCGGGCAGAAATGCACTACATCATTCGTGATTTTGACCGTAAGCAGTTTGAGGCCCGCAAGCGCAAAATGATGGAAATTGCCAAAAAGGTCGGTAAGGGGCTGCATCCGGATTGCTACATTGAGCTGGTGATTGAAGACAGTTACTACAATATGCATGAAAAAGTGATGTCACACCCGCACGTCGTTGAAATTGCCCGCCAGGCGATGGTGGATTGCGATATTGAACCGCAAATGAAGCCGATTCGCGGCGGCACCGACGGCGCACAGCTCTCTTTCATGGGCTTACCCTGTCCAAACCTGTTTACCGGCGGCTACAACTACCACGGTAAGCATGAGTTTGTGACCCTGGAAGGGATGGCAAAGGCGGTGCAGGTGATTGTACGGATTGCGGAGCTGACGGCAAAACGCGGCGCCTGATCCTGCAGAATCCCCGGATAGCGCTGTGCTTATCCGGGCTACTCGTACGCCCGGTAAGCCGTCAGCCGGCACCGGGCAACATCGCGGCTCAGTCCTCAAAGAACCAGTAGCCGCAATTGACCAGTGCGGCAAGCATCGCGAGGAACGACGGGTCTTCCAGCGCATCGCCAAAATGTTCCGCGTTAAGCGACAGATGCGTTGCCAGCGCGTCCAGCGCCGGGCGGTGCGGCGAATTAATTTTCTCGCCGTTGACGAACACCTCGCCATCGATACGCAGCACGCGTAGTCCGCCCAGCCGCACCAGGCGATCTCCCTGTTGCAGCGCGTCGTAAATCTCATCAGGTTGATACGGCGGTTCAGCAGGAGCCACGTCCAGCTCGTGGCGGGACTGGGTGATAAACTCCCCAAACCACTGCTTAAAATGCTCGGGCTGGTTAATCAACCCCAGCATCATATCGCGCAGACGGTCCAGTTCAGTCGGCAGAATATCCGCCGGATGATCGCGGGAAGGCACATCCGGATCGGCATAGCGCTGGCTGCCCAGTTCACGTTGCAGAATATAGTCGGCAAAACCGCTGAACAGCTCGCGAGCGTTCGGCGCGCGATAGCCTACCGAATAGTTCAGCGAGTTTTCCAGGGAGTAACCTTCATGCGGGAATCCCGGCGGAATATAAAGAATATCGCCCGGCTCCATCTCTTCATCAATGATAGCGTCGAACGGATCCACCTGCAGCAGATCCGGATGTGGGCAGTGTTGCTTCATCGGGACTTTATCGCCCACGCGCCAACGACGGCGACCGGTTCCCTGGATGATAAACACGTCATACTGATCGAGATGGGGGCCTACGCCGCCGCCGGGTACCGAGAAAGAGATCATCAGATCATCAATACGCCAGTCGGGGAGGGCGCGGAAGGGTTGCATCAGCGCGGCCGTCGGCTCGTGCCAGTTATTCACCGCCTGCACCAGCAGTGACCAGTTGTTTTCGCTCAGGTGATCGTAGCTTTCGAAAGGACCATGGCTGACCTGCCACTTCCCGTCCTGATGGCTGACCAGGCGGCTATCGACTTCGCTTTCCATCGCCAGCCCGGCCAGTTCATCCGGGCTAATAGGATCGACGAAGTTAGCGAAGCCGCGCTTGAGAACTACGGGACGTTTTTGCCAGTAGCGTTCGATAAAGTCAGGCCAGTTAAGCGTTAATTGATAATCCATTTTATTTATTCCACAGCAGGTGTCTGTTTGGGATTATACACGTCATGCTTCAAACTGCCTCTTTGTTGACGGCGATTGTGCTGCGCAGTCACAGAGTTTGCCCAACCGTGGTAAGTGGGGAGATTCAGCTTTCCGTATCGTCGGGCAACTGGCGGCCAAAAACTACCTCCATACAGGCTCCACCAAGCGGACTTTCACCGGTGAGAATGTCGCCATCGTATTGCTCAACGATTTCCAGGGCGACGGAGAGTCCCACGCCCTGGCCTGGTCGCAGCGTATCGGCACGCTGCCCGCGATCGAAGACGGCAGACCTCTGGTTTAACGGGATGCCGGGGCCATCATCTCCCACCAGAATATGTAGGTGGTTGTCGTTGGTCTGACGCACGGACACTTCGACAAATTCCAGACAGTATTTACAGGCGTTATCCAGCACGTTACCCATCACTTCCATAAAATCATTTTGTTCGCCGACGAAGCTGATTTCGGGAGATATATCGAGACTGATATTGATCCCTTTGCGCTGATAAACCTTGTTCAACGCTGAGGTCAACTTGTCGAGCAGGGGCGCAATGGGATGCAGTTCGCGGCTGAGCAGCGTACCGCCGCTGCGCATACTGGCACGATGCAGATAGTAGCCGATTTGCTGTGAGATGCGGCTGATCTGCTCCAGCATGATCGGCTCTGCCTCATTGAGGTCAATCTTTTCGCCGCGCAAAGAACGCAGAGTGCTTTGCAGTACGGCCAGCGGCGTTTTCAGGCTGTGGGTCAGATCGGTCAGCGTGGTGCGATATTTGTCGTAACGCTCGCGCTCGCTTTTAAGTAGCCGGTTAAGGTTGCTGACCAGTCGGGTCAGTTCACGGGTGGTATTCGGGTTGAGCATTTCGCGGTGATGTTCTTCCAGCTCGCGGACCTCTTTTGCCAACGACTCAATGGGGCGCAGGCTCCACCAGGCCGCCACCCAAAGCAACGGGATCACCAGCAGCAGATTGGCAACCAGTACGTAAACGAACCAGCTCCAGACCATATAAGAGCGTTTCAACTCAACAGGAATGGTGTCGATAACCACGATGCTCAACTGCGGCATCTTAGCGGTTGCCGGATAGATATTGATCGCCACCGAGTGGGTCATTTCTGAACCATCATCCTGCTGACGAAGGGCATCCAGCTCCTCCTGGAACTGATGATTGTCGCGCAGCAGCATGCTGCTGCTGTCAACATCGGACTCGATCTCGTGGAAGCCGTTGCTTTTCAGCCATTCGGGCTGAATGCGTTTTGCCAGCCAGGCGACATCGCGCTGCATCCACAGTAGTTTGCCTTTGGCATCGTATATCAACGTTACCGTCGGGCTCTGCATGTTGAGGTTTTCGGGGATATCCACGTCGATGTGATTGTTTTCCCACCTTGCCAGCATATAGAACAGGTTACTTTCGCCGCGCAGCAGGCGGAAGGTGGTTTTATCAAAGCTGACGCTATAGCCCACCAGCGCAACCATGCCGTAGGCCAGGGAAAGCACCAGCACTACTGCCGCCGTCGCCAGCAGAAAACGAACGCGTAATGAAAGCGGCAAAATATGCCTTAGCGGGCTTTTCATTCGCGCAGTTCAAATAAATAGCCCTGGCCGCGGACGGTCGTAATGACGTCATGCGGGTGCTGAGTCTGAATTTTTTTCCGCAGTCGCCCCATCAGTACGTCGATGGTGTGGCTTTCGCGCAGTTCAGCATCGGGATAAAGCTGGAGCATTAATGAATCTTTGCTGACGACTTTGCCACGGTTACGAATCAGCGTTTCCATAATGGTGTATTCAAAGGCGGTTAGCTTGATGGGCTGTTCATTAATCGACAGCTCGCGGCGTGACAGGTCGACCTGGAAAGGCGGAATGGAAATAACCTGTGATGCGAGGCCGCTGTTGCGGCGCAGTAGCGCCTGCATCCGGGCAGCGACTTCTTCAATATGGAACGGCTTAGTGACGTAGTCGTCCGCTCCGGCACTCAGCACCTCGACTTTATCCTGCCATCCTTCACGGGCGGTCAGTACCAGCACCGGCACCGATACATCATGACTGCGCCAGCGGCGAATCAGTGAGAGACCGTCTTCGTCGGGCAGGCCCAGATCGACAATGGCGATATCCGGCACGTGTTCACCCAGATAGTAATCGGCTTCCTTTGCATCTTCTGCTGCATCCACCTGGTGGCCTAATTCCTGGATCTGGACTTTCAGGTGATGGCGTAGTAAAGCGTTATCCTCAACGACGAGCACGCGCATGCCTTTTCTCCCGTTTATTTTGATTTTAAGTAGTGTAGCGTTGATTAGATATACTGAATTTAAACGGCTGTAAATGAAAGGCTTTCGTTGCACCCCGGTCTGCCGCCCCATTTTCTGGCCTGCCACGCCGGTGGAGAAAGGGAGGTGGCACCAGCGCCCGATAGGCGTCCGGCAAGAGAAGGGGGCATATCGTGGATATATATTGGCAAGTTTATCCTCGTGTTTCCAGCCCGACGAATATGGCGCGGATAAAACGGCGGGTCTGCCTGGGATGATCATCCCGGCACACGGAGTTCACGGATGAGACTGAATGAGCTGAAACACGCTTCGCTGATGTTAACAACGTGTTTGACCTTCGTTTTCTGTTCATCTTCTCTGGCAGAAAATCCGGTCAGCAGCGCGTCGGAGAAACAGGCGGAAAAAGAGCGGATCACGTCAATGACGGCAGAGCCGTCAGCGGTGCGCACCTGAGGAGGGAGGGCAAAACTCAGGCTGAGTTAAAAAACACCAAATGAAAAAAGAGGCGAAAATGAAAAACGGCGCTTCGATGGATGATGTGGCGAAAAAAGCGAGTTCAGAAGAGGAATGGGGGGTATTTATCGCCCTGACGACGCCCTGACGAATGAATGGCCGGAATGATTCCCGGCCATCTGTTTATCGGTATTCACTCACTCCCGCTGCTACCTGCAGGAAGGCGAGACAAAGCGATTACTTCAGTTCATCAACCATGGTGGTTGCGCGACCGATATAGTTAGCCGGGGTCATGGCTTTCAGGCGAACCTTCTCGTCTTCCGGCAGCGGCAGGCTGTCGATGAACTGCTGCATCCCTTCCGCGTCCACACGCTTACCACGAGTTAGCTCTTTCAGCTTCTCGTACGGTTTCTCGATGCCATAGCGGCGCATCACGGTCTGGATCGGCTCAGCCAGCACTTCCCAGTTATGATCCAGCTCGTCCAGCAGGCGCTCGCCGTTCAGTTCCAGCTTGCTGACGCCTTTAAGGGTCGACTGGTAAGCAATCAGCGCATAGCCGATGCCCACGCCGAGGTTACGCAGTACGGTGGAGTCCGTCAGGTCGCGCTGCCAGCGGGAAACCGGCAGTTTACTCGCCAGATGCTGCATCATGGCGTTGGCCAGGCCGAGGTTACCTTCGGAGTTCTCGAAATCGATCGGATTCACTTTATGCGGCATGGTGGATGAACCGATTTCACCGGCGATCGTTTTCTGCTTGAAGTGGTTCAGGGCGATGTAGCCCCACACGTCGCGATCGAAGTCGATCAGGATGGTGTTGAAGCGGGCGATACAGTCGAACAGTTCGGCAATATAGTCATGCGGCTCAATCTGCGTGGTGTACGGGTTCCACTGGATGCCCAGCGAGGTGACAAACTCTTCGCTGAACTGGTGCCAGTCCACTTCCGGATACGCCGCGATGTGGGCGTTATAGTTACCCACAGCGCCGTTGATTTTGCCCAGAATTTCCACCTGGTTCAGCTGACGATACTGACGCTCCATACGGTAAGCGACGTTAGCCATCTCTTTACCCATGGTGGACGGCGTGGCCGGCTGACCGTGAGTACGGGACAGCAGCGGCACATCGCGATACTGAACCGCCAGGTCTTTCACCGCGTCGATAAGCTTGCGCCAGTATGGCAGAACCACCTCATCGCGCGCGGTTTTCAGCATCAGCGCGTGGGAGAGGTTGTTAATGTCTTCGGAGGTGCAGGCGAAGTGGATGAATTCGGATACCGCGTGCAGTTCAGCGATATCGGCCACTTTTTCCTTGAGGAAATACTCTACCGCTTTCACATCGTGGTTGGTGGTGCGTTCGATGGTTTTGATGCGCTGCGCATCTTCAACGCTGAAGTCGGCAACGATTTTATCAAGGAAACCGTTTGCGTCGGCAGCAAAAGCAGGAACTTCCTTGATCGCTGCGTGCGCGGCTAACTTTTGCAGCCAACGTACTTCAACTTGTACACGGAATTTCAGCAAACCGAATTCGCTGAAGATACCGCGCAGCGCGCTGACTTTATCGCCGTAGCGTCCATCGACAGGGGAAACGGCGGTCAGTGAGGATAATTCCATAGATCACAACTCCGGGGTTAAATGAGCAAGAATTTGTTTTGCCTGGTTAACCAGACGATTACGAGAAAACATGAGCTGCATGCGCCCGCCACCCACCTGGTGCCAGAGCACGGCGGCACGAATGCCAGCCAGCAGGGAGGCGCGAACTTTGGCCTGAACCTGCGGGCTCTGCAACACGGCCGGTGAGCCGGTCACCTGAATACGCGGGCCCAGTGGGCTGATGACGTCAACATAGATGCCCGCCATGGCGCTGAGCAGAGTTTCAGATTGCAGATCGAAATGTTCCAACTGACGGCGCAGGCCAGCAATACGGTTGCCGAGGGTATCCATCGCCCCTTTGCTCCCGTCAAGCTTACGCTCAAGCACCATCAGGCTTAATGTGTAGCGGGTCAACTCGGCATTGAGGCCCTGACGGCTGCCGCTGTTGAGTACGCCGAGCATTGTTTCCAGCCCGAGGCGAAGATTGGTTTCACTGCCACCGAACACAGCCAGCGTCGAATCCGGGTTGAGATCGATGATGCTGTTCAGCGAAACGTGCAGGGCATCGCTGTCGCAATGGCCCTGGTGCGCCAGTTGCTGAACCAGACGGGCGGCCTGGCAGATGCCTGACAGCGCCAACGTGATGTCATAATAATTCTTCGCCACACCTACTCCTTGTAAACCGTCGGGGAGGCGTTTGTCCCACCGGCGGTAAAAACTGTCTGTCAGGACTGCAGCGACAAACGCTGCTCGATCACGCCACCGCCGAGGCACACTTCGCCGAGATAGAAGACCGCCGACTGGCCCGGCGTCACCGCCGCAACCGGCTCGTCAAAAAGTACTTCGATGCGCTCGTCATCCAGTGCTGTTACGGTGCACGGAATATCGGTCTGGCGATAGCGGGTCTTCACCGTACAGCGCAGAGTACCCTTAACCGGCTCGCGATCGACCCAGTGCAGCTGTTGGGCAATCAGGCCCCTGGACATCAGACGCGGATGGTCGTGGCCTTGAGCCACGACCAGAATATTGTTTTCGACGTCTTTATCGACAACGTACCACGGGTCTTCGCTACCTTCTTTGGTGCCACCAATGCCGAGGCCTTTACGCTGACCAAGGGTATGGTACATCAGACCCTGATGCTCGCCGATTTCGTCGCCGTCAACGGTGACGATTTTGCCCGGCTGAGCAGGAAGGTAGCGGCCAAGGAACTCGCGGAATTTACGTTCGCCAATAAAACAGATCCCGGTAGAGTCTTTTTTCTTTGCGGTGATCAGGTCGAGATCTTCAGCGATCTTGCGCACCTGAGGCTTTTCCAGCTCACCAACCGGGAACAGGCTTTGGGCTATCTGCTCATGGCTGAGGGTGTACAGAAAGTAACTCTGATCTTTGTTGCCGTCGAGGCCGCGCAGCAGCTGACTTTTACCGTTGACATCGGCGCGGCGCACGTAGTGGCCGGTCGCAATATAGTCGGCGCCCAGATCTTCTGCCGCGAACTCCAGGAAGGCTTTAAATTTGATTTCTTTGTTGCACAGAATGTCCGGGTTTGGCGTGCGCCCGGCTTTGTATTCGGCCAGGAACAGTTCAAACACGTTGTCCCAGTATTCTGCGGCAAAGTTAACGGTATGAAGCTCAATTCCGAGCTTATCGCAGACGGCTTGCGCGTCGGCGAGGTCGGCAGCGGCGGTGCAGTATTCCTCACCATCGTCTTCCTCCCAGTTCTTCATGAACAGGCCTTCTACCTTATAACCTTGCTGAAGCAGCAACCAGGCAGAAACAGAGGAGTCGACGCCGCCGGACATGCCGACGATCACTTTTTTTTGGCTTTCTGACATTGGAATATTCACCACATTGAACTTCAAGGCGGCATATTCTAGCACGCACGAGCGGCTCAGGCACCCCCCTGGAGGGGCCAGTTAAACGCAGCAATTAATGACAGCGGATAGCGCGGGTCCTGTTGATAGCTGCGGATGCTTTCGGCAACCAGCTGAGAGCGCAAATTTGGCGCCGTCAGGATCTCCTGTGCACTTAGCCATAGACAGCGGTCAATATCGCGGTCATGCGGCTGTGTGGCGCACATATCGTTAAGTTCGATGGCGAACAGAAAGCGTAAAAATGGCGTGTTGTCCGGCGCAATCCACTGGTGCATGCGGATAAAATGCTGCGGCGTGGCGCGAATGCCGGTCTCCTCCCACAGCTCTCGCTCGGCGGCCTGCACCAGCGTTTCGTCTGCTTCGAGATGTCCTGCCGGCTGATTCCACAGCGCTTTGCCGTTGATGGTTTCCTCAACGATCAGAAATTTGTCTTTCGCGTGTACGACGCAGGCGACGGTGACGTGCGGTTTAAACATACTTCCCGTTCCTTTTGTGATTAGCCGACCTGGCGCCACTCGCCGTTGGCCAGTCCGTCGAGAGTATAGCCGCCCATGGCGTAACGGATAAGCCGCAGCGTGGGGTAACCTACGTGTGCGGTCATGCGCCGCACCTGACGGTTGCGGCCTTCATAAAGCGTGATTTTCAGCCAACTGGTGGGAATGGATTTGCGCTCGCGGATAGGTGGGATGCGCGGCCACAGCCAGGCAGGTTCTGCCACTCGCTCAATGCCGGCGGGCAAGGTAGGACCATCGTTGAGCGTGATGCCAGCGCGCAGCGCGGTCAGCGCATCTTCTGTTGGTTGGCCTTCGACCTGAACGTAGTAAATTTTACCGGTGCGCTTGCCGGGCTGGGTCAGCGTGGCCTGCAGTGCGCCATCGTTAGTCAACACCAGCAACCCTTCGCTATCGCGGTCGAGACGACCCGCCGCGTAGACCCCTGAGACGGAAATAAAATCTTTCAGCGTGCTGCGTCCGGCTTCGTCCGTAAACTGCGGCAACACATCATAGGGTTTATTAAACAAGATCACGCGTTTTGGCGCGTGTTCTTTGCGTTGTCTGGCGACTTGTTGTGAGCTGAATCGCTCAACACGATGTTTTCTAAATGAAGTTTTCTGCATGGTATTTTCAGATCCTGACAATTGCCGCATTATAACCTAATTACGAATGCCTTTCATGGACGCAAACATTCAGGTAGTATTGACATGCTCATCACAATTTTTTAACAAAAATATTGCTCAAACTGATTCGCGCTACTAGAAGGCGGCACGGACGCGAATCTCCGGTTAACGGGATGACCCGGTGGCGGAGTGGGCGGATAAAGCCAACGCTCGGTTAGTGTGAAAAGGAAGAGCAGAACCAGAAGCGCTCGAAGGAGAGGTTAATGGAAAGCAAAGTAGTAGTTCCGGCGGAAGGTCAAAAAATTACCCTGCAAGATGGCAAACTGAATGTCCCTGACAACCCGATCATCCCGTTTATCGAGGGTGATGGTATCGGTGTTGACGTGACTCCGGCAATGCTGAAAGTGGTGGATGCCGCCGTTGAGAAAGCCTATAAAGGCAAGCGTAAAATTTCCTGGATGGAAATTTACACCGGCGAAAAATCGACCCAGGTGTATGGTCAGGACGTCTGGCTGCCTGCCGAAACTCTTGATCTGATTCGTGACTATCGTGTTGCTATCAAAGGCCCTCTGACGACGCCAGTTGGCGGCGGTATCCGTTCTCTGAACGTTGCGCTGCGCCAGGAGCTGGACCTCTATGTCTGCTTGCGCCCTGTGCGTTACTACCAAGGTACTCCGAGCCCGGTTAAACAACCAGAGCTGACCGATATGGTTATCTTCCGTGAAAACTCCGAAGACATCTATGCGGGCATTGAGTGGAAAGCGGACTCTGCTGAAGCTGAAAAAGTGATCAAATTCCTGCGTGATGAGATGGGCGTGAAAAAAATTCGCTTCCCGGAACATTGCGGTATCGGCATCAAGCCGTGCTCTGAAGAAGGCACCAAACGCCTGGTTCGCGCGGCTATCGAATACGTTATCACCAACGATCGCGATTCGCTGACCCTGGTACACAAAGGCAACATCATGAAGTTCACCGAAGGCGCGTTTAAAGACTGGGGCTACCAGCTGATCCGCGAAGAGTTCGGTGGCGAACTGATTGATGGCGGCCCGTGGCAGAAGGTCAAAAACCCGAACACCGGGAAAGAGATCATCATCAAAGACGTGATCGCTGATGCTTTCCTGCAGCAGATCCTGCTGCGTCCGGCGGAGTATGACGTGATTGCCTGTATGAACCTGAACGGCGACTACATCTCTGATGCTCTGGCAGCCCAGGTTGGCGGTATCGGTATCGCGCCGGGTGCGAACATCGGTGACGAATGCGCGCTGTTCGAAGCTACCCACGGTACAGCACCGAAATATGCCGGTCAGGACAAAGTGAACCCAGGTTCTATTATTCTGTCCGCTGAGATGATGCTGCGCCACATGCAGTGGTTCGAAGCCGCAGACCTGATCGTTAAAGGCACCGAAGGCGCTATTGCCGCTAAGACCGTGACCTATGACTTTGAACGTCTGATGGAAGGCGCTAAGCTGCTGAAATGTTCAGAGTTTGGCGACGCGATCATCGCGAACATGTAATCCAGCCTCTGGGTTAAACAATAACGGGAGCTTAACAGTTCCCGTTTTTTATTATTAGCTTTTGAATGGTTATCAAAACATTATCAAAACAAGTTATCAAAACCCCCGCCACAAAAACCTCAAATAGCCACTTTGGTCCATCCTTTCCCACGATCATCATGGTATCTGTCCGTTTGTTGTTGAGTCTTATGCCCCAGTAAATCTTTTGTGTTTATACCCTGTGCTTTATAAAGTCGTTCGGAAAGTGATCTTTGCTCATGAAACGTTGCCGGCGTACCTTCTCCCCAGTCGATATTTGCACAATCTCTTGCCTTGCTAAAATTCATCGTCAGCGTTCTGGCTTTAACCTGAGCGCCACGTTCTGCCTGAGATGTTGTTCTGAAAAAATGCACCAAAAATGGACTAACCGCATAATCCCGGCAACGGCCTATTACGTCGCGAAGGCTCCAGTT
>NZ_JBCNNS010000093.1:0-16502 GCF_039594335.1 Raoultella sp. | reverse complement strand
GCAACAGCGAGGCGCGGATTGTCGCCAGTCAGGTACGTAACGTAAACCACCCGCAATATCCGCAGTTTGAGGATTTTGGTGATGCAATGCTTGCCGGCAACAATGGCGCGACGGGCTACTTCCGCTGCGACTGGTTTACGCCGGAGGGACTCAGCTCGTGGGGAGATGGTCGTCTGACGCTACTCGGCACCGAGGGTTACATCGAAATCCGTAAGTATGTCGATATTACCCAAGGTGAACAGGATGTGGTGTATCTGGTCAATAAAGAGGGGGAATTCCGCTATCCCGTGGCAGGACAAGTGGGCTTTCCGTTTTTTGGTGAGTTGATTCTCGACTGTATCCACCGGACGGAAAACGCGATGACCCAGGCACACGCCTTTAAAGCCGCAGAGCTGTGCGTCAAAGCGCAAATGCTGGCGAATGCCAGCGCGTAACGGGAGGCGCCATGAGAAACCTGAACGCAGCCATTATTGGCTGTGGCGCTATCCATACCACACACGTTGAAGCACTAAGGCAGGTGCCCAACGCGTCATTGCGCGCCATTGTGGAGATTGACATCAGCCGGGGGCGGCAGCTCGCCGCCCGGTATGGCTGCCATTTCTACCATGACTACCGTGAGATGCTGCAAGATAAGACAATTGATGTGGTGCATATCTGCACACCCCACTACCTGCATAAATCAATGATTCTTGCCGCACTGGCGGCAGGTAAACAGGTTTTTTGTGAAAAGCCTGTGGCGATGAATGCGCTGGATGTGACTGAAATTGAGGCAGCGGCGAACCATTCATCGGGGATGCTGGGGATTTGCTACCAGAACCGGCTAAATCCTACCAGCCTTGCCATCGCACAACAGTTGCAAGAAGAGAAGCTCGGCAGGATTCACAGTATCAAGGCCATGTTGACCTGGTCGCGGACGGATAGCTACTACACCGATAGTCCGTGGCGTGGGCGACACGCCACGGAGGGGGGGTGTCTGCTGATTAATCAGGCTATTCACACCCTTGATTTGATGCAATGGTTTGGTCAGGGCGTGGTACGGGTGAAGGGAGTGGTCGACAGCAGCTGGCTCAGCGATGCCATCGAAGGCGAAGATAGCGCTATGGCAACGTTCGCTTTTCGCAACAGTGCTCGCGGACTGTTTTACGCCAGCAATTGCTACACGACTAACTCTCCACTACAGCTGGAAATCCATGGCGAACAGGGAGTCCTGCAGCTTGAGGAGAACGAACTATGGCTCGTCAGAGAGGGAACACGCCGCCAGCTGGCAAGCGATAACGCCCCGGACGGTTCCGGGAAAGGCTACTGGGGAGTGGGTCATCAGCAAGCCATTCGTCAGTTTTATGCCGCCATTGATAATCCTGACGCGGGTGAATGGTGTGGGATTAGCGAGGCAGCAAAATCATTGCAGATAGTCGATGCTATTTATCGCTCGTCACAACTGCGTCGTTGGATTAACCTGGGAGATTAAGCTCTCTCCCCTGACAAGAATAAAAATGTGCAGAGTCTATATATCGAATCATTCAAGCTGCATCAGGGTGATAAAGGAGTCAATACCCATGAGCTGACATCAGTCAGTGACTGACGTCAGCGAATACAGGCTGGAAGATAAAATATATACCTGCCCCCGTACCCGACAGGAATAATAATATGGTCAAACCTACTGAACGAAAAGTAGGTTACGGCGTGGCTATTGGCTATGGCGTAACTGATTTATTTGGTGGCGGTGCCTTTGTCGTTATTGGCACCTGGCTGTTATTTTTTTACACTACCTATTGTGGGCTATCGGTACTGGAAGCTGGTTCAATATTTGCTATTGCCCGCATTATCGATGCAATATTGAGCCCGATAATGGGATACATTACCGATAATTTCGGTAATACCTGGTTGGGCAGAAAATTTGGCCGACGCCGCTTCTTTTTATTAATCAGCGCACCATTAATGTTTCTCTACACCCTGGTGTGGGTCACCGATATGGGTTACTGGTACTATCTGGGTACCTATCTGTCTATTGAATTGCTCTCCGCGATGGTGCTTGTTCCCTGGGAAACGCTAGCTGCAGAAATGACCAATCGCTTCAGCGAACGTACTCGCCTGGCCGGTGTGCGAATGATGTGCTCATCGCTGGGCGGATTTTTAGCCGTTGCGGTACCCGGGATTATTATGCAATTTACCGGGAAAGATAACGCGTATACTTATACGCTGACCGGGATTGTCTTCTCTATCATTTATTGCATTGCCGTATTCACCACCTGGGCAACCACCTGGGAAGCGAAAGACGTACGGGAAGAATATGAATTCGCGCCACAAACAAAGAGAAGCAAAGGACTGCTGAACCATTTAAAATATCTTATCATTGATATTCTCTCGTCATTTAAAATTCGAATATTCCGCCAACACATTCTCATTTACATTTGTTCATTTACCGCAATGGATATTTTTGGTTCAGTATTTACCTATTATGTGGTGTACGGTTTAAAACAGGATACCGCTGCGGTTTCCGGATTATTAAGCATCGCTGCATTTGTTTCTATTCCCGGCACTTTTGGCTTTATGATGCTGATGAATAAACTTAACATGACACCTTCCAGTGCCCTGCGCCTCTCTTACAGCTGCATCTTCCTCGTACTGGGTTTCTTATTTACAGCCTATCTGGGCAACCTGCAGGTTCCCACCCTGCTGTTCTCGGCGGTATTCGTGCTGTTCGGGCTAGCTAAAGCAGGGTTGTATTATATTCCGTGGAACATCTATAGTTTTATTCCCGATGTGGATGAACTGGTGACCCGCCAGCGTCGGGAAGGGATTTTCGCCGGTGTGATGGTGCTGACGCGTAAAAGCACCGTAGCGCTGGCCATCATGTTGATTGGCCTGGTGCTGGAAGAAAGTGGATTTGTTAAAGGCAGCGGCTCGCAGCCGCTAAGCGCCCTACAGGCTATCATCGGTCTGATGGTGTTTGCGACTACGGCACTGCTTGCCATCAGCTTTTATATTACATTCCAGTTTAAGCTGACGCAGAAGACCCACAAGATACTGATTAAAGAAGTGGCTCGCCGTAAACTCGGCGGTAACGTTGCCGATTGCGATGAGGAAACCCGGGCAGTGATCAAATCCCTTACCGGTTATAAATATGATGAAGTCTGGGATGCGACGCCAGCTTCACGCGCTAAATCCCGTTCAGCGGTCGCTGAAAATTAACCCTCTGGCGGCTTTACAGTACCTTACGCTATACTAGTCTCTGAAATTTCCGGCCCACCTCCTTCGGGCCGGTTTTCAATATGGTTTACCACATTAGCGTTATCAACTTCCCTTCCGAGGATCTGGCCTCAACGGCTGGATAAACTATGTTAAATAGTATTTTAGTTATTCTTTGTCTGATCGCTGTCAGTGCGTTTTTTTCGATATCGGAGATCTCGCTGGCAGCTTCACGTAAGATCAAACTCAAACTGCTGGCCGATGACGGCAACGTGAACGCCCAACGCGTTCTCAAAATGCAGGAAAACCCAGGCACTTTCTTTACCGTCGTGCAGATCGGCCTCAACGCCGTCGCTATTCTTGGTGGTATCGTCGGTGACGCAGCATTCTCGCCGGCGTTTCACAGTCTGCTGAGCCAGTACATGTCTGCTGAGCTTTCAGAGCAATTGAGCTTTATCATCTCCTTTACCCTGGTCACCAGCCTGTTCATTCTGTTCGCTGATCTGACCCCGAAACGCATCGGTATGATTGCGCCAGAAGCCGTTGCTTTGCGTATCATCAACCCGATGCGCTTCTGCCTGCTGATTTTCCGCCCGCTGGTATGGCTGTTCAACGGCACAGCTAACAACATCTTCCGCCTGTTCAAAATACCGATGGTGCGTAAGGACGATATTACTTCCGACGACATTTACGCCGTGGTAGAAGCCGGCGCGCTGGCCGGGGTGCTGCGTAAGCAGGAACATGAGCTGATTGAGAACGTTTTCGAGCTGGAGTCACGTACCGTTCCGTCGTCCATGACCTCGCGTGAAAATATTATCTGGTTCGATCTGCACGAAGACGAGCAGAGCCTGAAGAACAAGGTGGCGGAACATCCACACTCCAAATTCCTGGTCTGTAACGAAGATATCGACCATATCATCGGCTACGTTGACTCTAAAGATCTGCTTAATCGCGTGCTGGCAAACCAAAGTCTGGTACTGACCGGCGGCGTGCAGATTCGCAATACGCTGATTGTTCCGGATACGCTGACGCTGTCGGAAGCCCTGGAAAGCTTTAAAACCGCCGGGGAAGACTTCGCGGTGATCATGAACGAATATGCGCTGGTGGTGGGGATTATCACCCTCAACGACGTCATGACCACGCTGATGGGCGATCTGGTCGGTCAGGGACTTGAAGAGCAGATTGTCGCTCGCGATGAGAACTCATGGCTGATTGATGGCGGTACACCGATTGACGACGTGATGCGCGTGCTGGATATCGACGAATTCCCGCAGTCCGGCAACTACGAGACTATCGGCGGCTTTATGATGTTTATGCTACGTAAGATCCCGAAGCGCACCGATGCGGTGAAATTCTCCGGCTATAAATTTGAGGTGGTGGATATCGACAACTACCGGATCGACCAACTGCTGGTCACCCGCATCGACAACAAACCGACTGTGCTGGTGCCTAAGCAGACGGATGCTGCTAAAGATGAGCAAAGCGTAGCATAGCACTTGTGGTCTTAAACACTAACGGCTCCCATCAGGAGCCGTTTTTTTTACCGCATAGCTATATCGTTATTCAGGTTAAGCCATCTCTGTTTGCAGACGCAGAACCTGACGATTGACTTCAGACATCACAGACAAATGCTGCTTGTCTTTAACCTTCGGGATAAGGATTTTGCCCTTATCAAACTCAAAAGCGCCAACATCCTTGATGTATAACCGTCCACGGAACAGGATCTTCACGTACTTCGCTACTTGCAGCGGATTGTAGCGTTGGAAAATTTTCATTGTTGTCTCCTGCCAGGGTTACGCTCTTGTGGTGCCACACTTGGCCCACGATTCGGGAGCGCAAATTTTAATGCCCTGAAACTATAGTCCAGAACTTCTGTAATACCCAGCATGCATAAGTTTATTTACCTTTTGATGACAATTAATAAGAACTTTCTTTTCAAACATAAGTAGAAATTAGTATAAGTCGCCGATTTCCTTCGAATATGTGCGTTAACACGCAAACTGGCACCCTGATTGCGTGTAATGCCGGGAAATCGCATTTATGCTTAAACGAGACCAAGTGGTCGGATCACCTGCATAAAAATAAGGACCCATCATGACCCTACGTAAGCTACTGGCGGTTTCCTGTCTCCTGTTCCCGTTGATGGCCTCAGCGCATAATTTTGTCGATGGCCAACGCGTCGCGCCGGTTGGCATTGCCGACCGGGGAGAATTAATTCTGGATAATGATAAGTTTAGCTATAAAAACTGGAATAGCTCGCAGCTGGCAGGAAAAGTTCGCGTGGTACAGCACATCGCCGGACGCACGTCGGCAAAAGAGAAAAATGCCACCCTGATAGAGGCGATTAAGGCCGCTAAATTCCCGCACGACCGTTACCAGACCACCACCATCGTGAATACCGATGACGCCATTCCAGGCTCCGGCGTGTTCGTCCGTAGCAGCATTGAGAGCAACAAACAGCTCTATCCCTGGTCGCAGTTTATTGTCGACAGCAACGGTCTGGCCCGTAAAGCCTGGCAACTGCAAGAGGAGAGTTCAGCGATTGCGGTGCTGGATAAAGACGGTCGCGTTCAGTGGGCCAAAGATGGCGCGCTCACGCAGGATGAAGTGCAGCAGGTGGTCGCCCTGCTGCACAAACTGCTCAGTAAATAGAAACCCGGAAGCCGGGGTTAAGGAAAGATTCACGCGGGGTATAGTCCAGAGTGCGCCCCTGCCAGTCGTGAACATGCGCCCCGGCAGCCACCGCGACGGCATGACCGGCGGCGGTATCCCAGGTACTGGTCGGCCCAAAGCGCGGATAAAGCTGGGCCTGACCTTCCGCCACCAGGCAGAATTTCAGCGACGAACCGATCGACGTGGTCTGATGTTCGCCAATATGTTCCAGGTACTCCTGCAGCTCCGGATCGTTGCCGTGAGAGCGACTGATGACGACCAGCGGTGGCCGGGCATCCCGTACCTGAATCTGCTTACGCATGCCGCATTCGTCTTTCCACGCCTTTCCGCCTTCCGCGCTGTACAGTACCTTTAAAACCGGCGCGTAAACCACGCCAAGTACCGGTTTCCCTTTTTCAATCAAGGCAATATTGACGGTAAACTCACCATTACGTTTAATAAATTCTTTGGTGCCGTCCAGCGGATCCACCAGCCAATAGCGCTGCCAGTGCTGCCGCACCTCCCATCCGGGAGGATCTTCTTCAGAGAGCACCGGGATATCGGGTGTCAGCGCCAGCAGGCCGCGTATAATCACCTTGTGCGCGGCGAGATCCGCCGCAGTGACCGGAGAATCATCCTTCTTGCTGGCCACGTCCATCGGCTGCTTTCCATCATAGACCTCCATGATGGCATCACCTGCAATCCGTGCAAGTTGACATACTTGTTCTAACATTCTCCACCTCATCTGGTTACAGTGGCGTTAACTCGTTGTTTTAGTTATATCGCATCGGTGCGAATTCCGCTATCTGTGATAACAATGGCGGTTTCATAAGCCAGTTTTCGGCATGATTCACATTTCTGTAAGCAACAGGATGTACATACATTTTCTTCTGTGTCATTGCTCATAAAAAGGACGCCTCTGATGATTAAGTTTAGCGCAACGTTACTGGCTACGCTGGTTGCCGCCAGCGTGAACGCCGCGACGGTCGATTTGCGGATTATGGAAACCACCGATTTGCACAGCAATATGATGGATTTCGACTACTACAAAGACGCTGCAACGGAAAAATTTGGCCTCGTGCGTACCGCTACGCTGATTGAAAAAGCCCGGCAGGAAGTCAAAAACAGCGTGCTGGTCGATAACGGCGATGTTATCCAAGGAAGTCCGCTGGGTGACTATGTGGCCGCCAAAGGGCTCAACAGCGGCGATGTGCACCCGGTATATAAGGCAATGAATACGCTGGATTACGCGGTAGGTAACCTCGGCAATCACGAGTTCAACTACGGCCTTGATTTCCTGCACAAGGCGCTCGCCGGGGCGAAATTTCCTTACGTAAACGCCAATATTATCGATACCAAAACCGGTAAACCGATGTTTACGCCGTACCTGATTAAAGAGACGACGGTGCAGGCTCGCGACGGTAAAACACAGACGCTGCGTATCGGCTATATCGGTTTTGTGCCGCCGCAAATCATGACCTGGGATAAAGCCAATCTCAACGGCAAAGTGAGCGTCAACGATATCACCGCAACCGCGCGTCACTATGTGCCGGAAATGCGAGAAAAAGGCGCAGATGTGGTGGTGGTGGTCGCACATTCGGGACTCTCTGCCGATCCTTACCACGCGATGGCAGAAAATTCGGTGTACTACCTCAGCCAGGTACCCGGCGTGGATGCCATCATGTTTGGCCACGCGCATGCGGTATTCCCGGGGAAAGATTTTGCCAGTATTAAAGGCGCTGATATTGCGAAAGGCACCCTTAACGGCATTCCGGCCGTGATGCCCGGCATGTGGGGCGATCATCTCGGCGTCGTCGATCTGGTGCTGAATAACGATACCGGCAAATGGCAGGTCAGCCAGGCAAAAGCGGAAGCTCGCCCGATCTATGACGCGGTCGCTAAGAAATCGCTGGCGGCGGAAGACACGAAGATGGTGGCGGTGCTAAAAACCGATCATGATGCCACCCGTGAATTCGTCAACAAGCCGATTGGCAAATCCTCAGACAACATGTATAGCTACCTGGCGCTGGTACAGGATGACCCGACCGTGCAGGTGGTGAATATGGCGCAGAAGTCCTACGTTGAGCACTACATTCAGGGCGATCCTGACCTGGCTAAACTGCCGGTGCTCTCCGCCGCCGCGCCGTTTAAAGTCGGCGGCCGCAAAAACGACCCGGCCAGCTTCGTCGAGGTGGAGAAAGGCCAGCTCACCTTCCGCAACGCCGCCGACCTCTATCTCTACCCGAACACCCTGGTGGTGATGAAGGTCAGTGGTAAAGAGGTGAAAGAGTGGCTGGAGTGTTCCGCCGGGCAGTTTAACCAGATTGACCCCGCCAGCAGCAAACCGCAGTCGTTAATTAACTGGGACGGTTTTCGCACCTACAACTTTGATGTGATTGACGGTGTAAACTACCAGATTGACGTCACCCAGCCAGCGCGTTACGACGGCGAGTGTCAGATGATTCACCCGCAGGCAGAACGGATTAAGGATCTGACCTTTAACGGCAAACCTGTTGACCCCAAAGCCACCTTCCTCGTCGCCACCAATAACTACCGCGCCTACGGCGGTAAATTTGCCGGAACCGGCGATAGCCACATTGCTTTCGCCTCCCCCGACGAGAACCGTGCAGTGCTGGCGGCATGGATCGGCGCGGAGTCGAAAAAAGCGGGCGCTATCCACCCGTCCGCCGACAACAACTGGCGTCTGGCCCCTGTCCATAGCAAGGTGCCGCTGGATATCCGCTTTGAGACCTCTCCGGGTGAAAAAGCGGCGGCATTTATTAAAGAGAAAGCGCAGTATCCGATGCATCAAGTGGCCACCGATGATATCGGCTTCGCGATTTACCAGTTGGATTTAGGTCAATAACGATTGCATTCCCCGCTCACGCTACGCTTAGCGGGGCGCAAAGCAGGCGTTCCACGCGCGGCGACAGGCCGGATCAGATACTGTCGCCGCGATCCGGCTTCTCCCGTCAGGCGACGGCCTGATCGTGGTTCGCCAGAACCGCGGGCAGATTCAGCTCAATCCAGTCCGCCAGCGCCGCCACTTTCGCGCTAACCTGCTCGCCAAGTGGCGTCAGACTATACTCTACATGCGGCGGGACGACCGGTCGCGAGACCCGGTTGATAAAGCCATCCTGCTCCAGCGCCTGCAGCGACTGAGCCAGCATCTTTTCGCTGACGCCGCCCATTTTACGGCGTAGCTCACTAAAGCGATGGGTTCCCCCGCGCAGCGCCACCAGGATTAATACCCCCCAGCGACTGGTTACGTGCTTCAGTACATCGCGTGACGGGCACTGCTCGGCAAACAGATTACCGTCGCGCATTTTTTCGCTCAGCGTCGGATTCACCATTTTCACACTTACCTTTTTGTATGTACTTACTAAAAGTTAGTAAAGGTGTTAGCTTACCATAAATGTCACACAACACGAAGGAGAAGACTAATGATCGCTATTACCGGCGCGACCGGCCAGCTTGGCCACCTCGTCCTACAAAATTTGTTAAAAACCACAGCCGCCAGCCAGATTGTGGCCATTGTGCGTAACCTGGCAAAAGCCGAAGCGCTGAGCCAGCAAGGCATTATAGTCCGCCAGGCCGATTATACCGACGAAGCAGCATTGACCGCCGCGCTGCAGGGCGTGGATAAGCTGCTGCTGATCTCCTCCAGCGAAGTGGGCCAGCGTACGCCGCAGCACCGCAACGTTATCAACGCCGCCAAAGCCGCCGGGGTTAAATTTATCGCCTATACCAGCCTGCTTCATGCCGATACATCCCCCCTTGGCCTGCACGTTGAACATGTTGAAACCGAGAAAATGCTCGCCGATTCCGGTATCTCCTATGCTCTGCTGCGCAACGGCTGGTACACCGAGAACTATCTCGCCAGCGCGCCGCCAGCGCTTGAGCATGGCGTGTTTATCGGCGCTGCCGGTGATGGCAAAATCGCCTCGGCGACCCGCGCCGATTACGCCCAGGCCGCCGCACGCGTTATCGCTGAAGAGGGCCATGCCGGAAAAGTGTATGAACTGGCCGGCGATGAAGCCTGGACCCTGAGCGAACTGGCCGCCGCGCTGAGCAAGCAGAGCGGTAAAAACGTGGTGTATCAGAACCTGAGCGAAGCCGACTTCGCCGCTGCGCTGAAGAGCGTTGGCCTGCCGGCGGGGCTGGCGGACATGCTCGCCGACTCCGATGTCGGCGCCGCCAAAGGCGGCCTGTTTGACGACAGCCGTACCCTGAGCACGTTGATTGGCCGCCCGACGACACCGCTGGCTGAGAGCATCAAAGGCATTCTGTAACGGTTACAAAAAGGTTAATTATTGTAGCTTCCCGACGGGTCATCCCCAATAATAAAAGGATATCCGTCGGGAGAAACGCAATGCAGGGCGTACCGGAACAGTTCAACGATGAGAGAGACAGCGCGCGCTTTCGCCATCCGGCGCAGTTGCCCGGCGTTGAGCTGTACCATGCCCATATTTCCCGCTACGCCTTCGAACCCCATACCCATGAAGCTTTCGGTATCGGTGCGATAGAGCTCGGCGCCGAGCGTTTTCGCTATCGCGGCAGCCAGTACGTCGCTCCGGTCAACTCCATCGTTACCATGAACCCTGACGAACTGCACACCGGAGAAGCCGCCACCGCCGACGGTTGGCGCTATCGCATGGTCTATCTGGAACCACAGATGCTGGAAGAGGTCACCGGCGTGCGCCACTGGTGGTTCAGTGAGGTGGTTCGTCAGGATCCGCAGCGCTCACGGCGGCTCTGTCAGCTTATTTATGGCTTATGGCATACCGACGATCCCCTGGCGCAGCAGGGTCTGTTGCTCGACGTGATCGATACCTTCCGCCCGCTGGCCCATCACACTCCGGTTATCGCAGAAGCCGCCCACCGTTTCGAGCGCGTACGCGACTATCTGCATGACAACTATATGCACGCCATTTCCCTTGATGAGCTGGCGCAGGTTGCCGCCCTGAGCCCGTATCACTTTCAGCGCCAGTTTAAGGCACATTTCCACGTCACGCCCCATCAGATGCTGATGGCCATTCGCCTGTGGCGCGCCAAAGCCTTCCTCACCCACGGAATGCTCGCCGCTGAGGTTGCCGCCGCCACTGGTCTGACCGATCAGTCACACCTGACCCGCGCCTTTACCCACCGCTACGGCATCACCCCCGTGCGCTATCAAAAGCAGGTCGCCCGGCGCTAATGCGCAATCTCATACAATATTCCCGACCGGGCCTCTTCTACACTTTGACCAACTCAAACCGGTACGGATGGCGTGATGATTAGTGGTGTGTTGTATGCCCTGCTGGCGGGGATGATGTGGGGGCTCATATTCGTCGGACCGGTGCTGGTACCGGAATACCCGGCGGTCCTGCAATCGATGGGACGCTATCTGGCGCTGGGGCTGATTGCCCTGCCGCTGGCCTGGCTCGGTCGCGCGCGGCTGCGACAGCTTTCCGGGCGAGACTGGTGGACAGCGCTGGTGCTGACCATGATGGGAAACCTGATCTATTACGTTTGTCTCGCCAGCGCCATTCAGCGTACCGGCGCACCGGTATCGACGATGATTATCGGCACGCTTCCGGTAGTGCTGCCGGTGATGGCTAACCTGCTCTACAGCCAGCGCGATGGTAAGCTACCGTGGCGACGTCTCTTTCCGGCACTCTCCTGTATTGCCGTCGGCCTCGTGTGCGTCAATATTGCCGAACTGCGCCAGGGATTGCCCAATTTCAGTCTCTGGCGCTACGGTTGCGGTATTGGTCTGGCGCTGGTGTCGGTAGCCTGCTGGGCCTGGTACGCGTTGCGCAATGCCCGCTGGTTGCGGCAAAACCCGGATAAGCATCCGATGATGTGGGCGACGGCGCAGGCGCTGGTGACGCTACCGGTCTCGCTGGCCGGCTATCTGATTGCCTGCGGATGGCTGCATGCTCAGCAGGTCGACTTCGCGCTGCCTTTTGGCCCACGTCCCTTGCTCTTCGTGACGCTGATGCTGGCGATTGCCATCCTCTGCTCCTGGGTCGGTGCATTGTGCTGGAATATCGCCAGCCAGAAGCTGCCGACGGTCATTCTCGGGCCACTCATCGTCTTCGAAACGCTGGCTGGCCTGCTGTATACCTTCCTGTTGCGACATAGCATGCCGCCGCTGCTGACGCTCAGCGGTATCCTGTTGCTGGTTCTTGGTGTGGTCTACGCCGTCTGTTCCCGGCCACAAAAGCCGGTGGTTGTGGAGCGGGTCTGCGAGAATAAAAAATAGCCTGGTATCCGAAAGGGGTATTTCCTTGCCACTAAGATGCATTTAATATGCATCTTATATTTTTAAAGACGAGGTATTCGCTATGGCTTTTCGTGACCAACCTTTAGGCGAGCTGGCGCTGACGATTCCGCGCGCCTCCGCGTTGTTCCGTAAATACGATATGGACTACTGCTGCGGCGGCAAACAAACTCTGGAGCGCGCCGCATCACGCAAGGAGCTGAACGTCGCGGTGATTGAAGCCGAGCTGGGCAGACTGGCGGAAGAGCCGGTTGAGAAAGAGTGGCGCGTCGCGCCGTACGCGGAAATCATCGACCATATCATCGTTCGCTATCACGACAGGCATCGCGAACAGCTGCCAGAGCTTATCCTGCAAGCCGCCAAAGTTGAGCGCGTGCATGCCGATAAACCTGACGTGCCGAACGGCTTAACCAAATACCTGACCATGCTGCACCAGGAGCTCTCCAGCCACATGATGAAAGAGGAGCAGATCCTGTTCCCGATGATCACACAGGGCATGGGGACTCAGGCCGCCGGCCCCATCAGCGTGATGGAAAGCGAACACGACGAAGCAGGTGAGCTGCTGGAAGTGATTAAGCATGTCACCAACAATGTCACCCCGCCGCCGCCGGCCTGCACCACGTGGAAAGCGATGTACAACGGCATTAACCAATTGATTGACGATCTGATGGAACACATCAACCTGGAGAATAACGTTCTGTTTCCGCGTGCCCTCGCCGGAAAATAAAAAAGGCGCCCGCAGGCGCCCTCGATATTGTCCGTCTTATTGGCCACCCCGGTGGCCTTTTTTATGACGGGCCGTTGCAAGCAACGTTAAAAATCGCTCTCCCGAAGATTTTTTTATTTCGCCAGACGCTTCTTACCGGCAAAGAACCAACCTGCCGCCAGTAGAACAAACCACAGCGGGGTGACGATCAGCGCTTCGCGCGTGTCGGCTTCCAGGGTCAACAGCACCAGCACGAAGACGAAGAACGCCATACAGACCCAGCACATCAGCTTACCGAGCGGCATCTTATATTTGGACTGCTCATGCAGATGCGGACGCTTTTTGCGGTAGACCAGGTACGAGCACAGGATAATGGTCCAGACGAACATAAACAGGATTGCAGATACCGTGGTAATCATGGTGAAGGCAGCTATCACGCTCGGATTCACCATCAGCATCACCACGCCACCCAGCAGGCACATACAGGAGAAGGTCAGCCCTTTCGCCGGTACCGCACGTTTCGACAGTTTGGCGAACATCGATGGCGCCTGGCCATCCTGCGCCAGTCCGAACAGCATACGGCTGGTTGAGAACACACCGCTGTTCGCCGAAGAGGCCGCCGATGTCAGCACCACAAAGTTAATCAGGCTGGCCGCAGCCGGCAGGCCCACTAGGACAAACAGTTCGACGAACGGGCTCTTAGCCGGCACCACGGAACTCCACGGCGTCACCGACATAATCACGATCAGCGCGAAGACGTAGAACATAATAATACGCAGTGGGATAGAGTTAATGGCACGCGGCAGGGATTTCTCCGGATCTTTGGTTTCCGCCGCAGTGGTCCCTACCAGCTCAATACCGACGAATGCGAAGACCGCTATCTGGAAGCCAGCAAAGAATCCACTGATCCCTTTCGGGAACCAGCCGCCGTCACTCCACAGATGGGTAAAAGAAGCTTCCACGCCGGTCGGCGATTTGAAATGCATCATAACCATCACCAGGCCGACAACAATCAGCGCCACAATAGCGACAATTTTGATCATCGCGAACCAGAACTCCATTTCACCGAACATTTTCACGGTGGCAAGGTTAAGGCTCAGTAGCAACAGGATAACCGCCAGCGAAGCGACCCAGTCGGAAAGTCCAGGGAACCAGAACTGGGCGTAGGCGGTGATTGCCACCACGTCGGCCATCCCGGTCACAACCCAGCAGAACCAGTAGGTCCAGCCGGTAAAATAGCCAGCCCACGGCCCCAGAAGGTCGCCGGCAAAATCACTGAACGATTTATATTCCAGATTCGACAGCAGTAATTCGCCCATCGCGCGCATCACGAAAAATAGCATAAAGCCGATAATCATATAAACGAAAATAATGGATGGCCCGGCGAGACTGATGGTTTTTCCGGAGCCCATAAACAGCCCGGTCCCGATAGCACCACCAATAGCAATAAGCTGAATATGTCGATTCGTGAGATTTCGCCGTAGCGATTGTTCAGTCGGAGCCTGCTCTTCGGCAGCGACTTTAACCTGATCTACCATGTGATTTTCTTCCTGTTGTACCTGTCTGTGTTGTTCAGGCTCTGATGGCCCGTCATTCGTTATTACCCCGAAAAAGGGTTTATCGATATTAGGTAAGAATCGGAGGGATGAATACTATGATTTAGAGATAATGTTAATTTTATGTTTAAAGTGAGTGTTATATCACCCCTGCAGCGCGAAACAGCTCACAAAAATACACCTAAAAATCCTGATTGCAACATAAAACTCCAGCATATTCCGAACTTAAGTATTTTGCGCTATTTTTAGTTGCTTCCCCTCCTCAAGGGAGAGGAAGCAACTGCTGATTAGATAATATCCAGCAGTTCAACTTCAAAGATCAAGGTGCTGAACGGAGGAATAGAAGCACCTGCGCCTCGCTCACCGTAGGCCAGGTTGTGCGGAATAGTCAGTTCCCATTTGGAACCTACCGGCATCAGAGTCAGCGCTTCAATCCAGCCGCCGATCACGCCAGTCACCGGGAACTCAGCCGGTTCCCCACGAGCCACGGAACTGTCAAATACGGTACCGTCGATCAGTTTACCGATGTAATGCACACGGACGCGGTCGGTACGCGCCGGGATCGCGCCTTCACCCTGGGTCAGAACGCGGAACTGCAGACCGGATTCGGTGCTGTTCACGCCTTCACGCTCGCGGTTTTCATCCAGGTATTTCTGGCCATCGGCCGCCATCTCCTGAAAACGCTCGCGACGTACCGCGTCAGCACGTTCGTGGATTTCACGTAGCGCACGGTGAACGGCCTCCACCGGCACCTGCGGCTGATTGCCTTCCAGCGCATCGGCAATGCCGGCAACCAGTGCTTCAGGCAGCAGCCCCTGCAGGCCGGATTCGCTCAGCTGTTGTCCAACCTGCAAGCCGATACCGTAACTTGCCTGCGCTTCAATAGTGTCAAAAGTCGGGGTTGCCATCTTCTTTCCTTATTTTTCGGGGGGAAAATTTCATACTCGACGAATTCCAGGCAGCAAGAAGGCGGCGTGCAGATGATTCAACGGCAGGACAGACCACAGTGTGGCCAGTGCAAGCAGGCGCAGCCAGCGCATCAGCAACTCGAAAGACGACGAGTGTAAAGTGGTGGGCAGCATATCAGCCATCGTCCGATGGGTAAAACTTTGTCGCGGAGATGATGACAAATCTGAGGGAAACAGAAACAATAGGAGATATCAGGTTAACCTCACGAAACATATCTTTGTCTCGGCCATCAGGAAGTTAGCCATCTATACTCTACGGAGCAGGATAAAAATATGCGGAGCAGGAGGAAAGCCATGCCCGGGCGCTTTGACATCACCCCTACCCTGGCGAAGATCTGGCACGCCCCGGATCATATTCGCATTATGGATCCGCTGCCGCCCATGCATCGCCGAGGCATCATTGCCGGCGCGTTGCTGGTGATTATCGGCATACTGCTTCCGTCAGAGGACAGTAGCGGTCCGGTACAAAGTGGCCGCACAGCCAATATCGACCTGCAATCGCAGTCCCAGCCACAACCTTCCCAACAGGCCATGCCGCTGCCGCCGATTACCACCACTCCGACGGTGAATGACGCCGATCAGATGGCGCCGGTGGCGCCAGAGCCGGTGCAGGACGAACCGGTGGATCAGGGACAGAGCCAGGCCTACGCACAGCCGCAGCAGCAGCAGCAGCATGCGGCACCGGAGATTGAGCAGCAGTGGCGTACCTACCGCATAGAAGCGGGTAAAACCCTGGCCCAGCTGTTCCGTGACCATAATCTGCCGCCAACCGACGTCTATGCGATGGCGCAGGTAGAAGGCCCGGGCAAACCGCTCAGCTCGCTGCAAACCGGGCAGACGGTGAAAATTCGCCAGAATGCTAATGGCGTCGTGACCGGCCTGACGATTGATACCGACAGCGGCCAGCAGGTGCTGTTCACCCGTCAGGCGAACGGCAGTTTTATTCGCGCGCGCTAATCGCCGTAAAAAATCCACTGGTCATGCCGGGTATCACGCCCGGCCTGTGCAGAGGCGTCCTCTGCCACATCCTTGATCCCGATTCATTTTATCCCACGTCGCGTCTGCACTCCTTCAGGCTATACCAACGCCTCCCAATCACAGGATTCGTCATTTACGGCCAGATATCGCAATATTGTCAGGAGAGAAAAACGGCAGGGGAATGCAGA
>NZ_JBCNNS010000092.1:0-17763 GCF_039594335.1 Raoultella sp. | reverse complement strand
GCGTTCGCCTTTATCTCTAACTATTCCGGTCTGTCGTCGACGCTGGCCCTCGCGCTGGCGCATACCGGTCACGCGTTTACTTTCTTCTCGCCGTTCCTCGGCTGGCTGGGGGTATTCCTGACCGGCTCAGACACCTCGTCTAACGCGCTCTTCGCCGCGCTGCAGGCAACCGCGGCACAACAAATCGGCGTCTCCGATATTCTGCTGGTGGCGGCCAACACCACCGGCGGCGTCACCGGCAAAATGATTTCGCCGCAGTCCATCGCCATCGCCTGTGCGGCGGTAGGCCTGGTGGGCAAAGAGTCGGACCTGTTCCGCTTTACCGTAAAACACAGCCTGATCTTTACCTGCATGGTTGGCGTTATCACCACGCTACAGGCCTATGTCTTAACCTGGATGATCCCATGATAGTGATGCCCCGGCGTCTCGCAGACGATGTAGCCCGTCGTGTGCGGGCGCTGATTGAAGAACAGAAGCTGGAGGCGGGCATGCGACTGCCCGCCGAGCGCCAGCTGGCAGCCCAGCTTGGTGTATCGCGCAACTCGCTGCGTGAAGCGCTGGCGATGCTGGTGAACGAAGGTCTGCTGGTCAGCCGTCGCGGCGGCGGGACCTTCGTGCGCTGGCAGCACGAGGCGTGGTCGGAACAGAATATCGTTCAGCCGCTAAAAACGCTGCTCGTCGACGACCCCGATTACAGCTTTGATATTCTGGAAGCCCGTCACGCCATCGAAGCCAGCACGGCCTGGCATGCGGCGATGCGGGCTACCGATGCCGAAAAAGAGCGGATTCGCCTGTGCTTTGAGGCTACCCAGAGCGAAGACCCGGATCTCGCCTCACAGGCCGACGTACGCTTTCATCTGGCGATCGCCGAAGCCTCGCACAACGTGGTTTTGCTACAAACCATGCGCGGCTTTTTCGACCTCCTGCAATCCTCGGTCAAGCAGAGTCGCCAGCGGATGTATCTTGTCCCGCCGGTATTCGCCCGTCTGACCGAACAGCACCAGGCCGTGATGGAGGCCATTTTCGCTGGTGACGCCGAAGGCGCGCGGCAGGCGATGATGGCGCATTTAGGCTTTGTCCACACCACGATTAAACACTTTGATGAAGACCAGGCCCGCCAGGCGCGAATTACCCGCCTGCCCGGTGACCACAATGAAAATGCCAGGGAGAACCCGTGATGATTATTTCAGCCGCCAGCGACTATCGCGCAGCCGCACAGCGTATCCTGCCACCGTTCCTGTTCCACTACATCGACGGCGGCGCCTATGCCGAACACACGCTGCGCCGCAACGTTGAAGACCTGTCTGATGTGGCGCTCCGCCAGCGGGTCCTGAAGAATATGTCGGACCTGAGCCTGGAGACCATGCTGTTCAAAGAAAAGCTCTCCATGCCGGTAGCGCTGGCGCCAGTCGGACTGTGCGGAATGTACGCTCGCCGCGGTGAAGTGCAGGCAGCAGGCGCTGCGGATGATAAAGGTATTCCGTTCACCCTCTCCACCGTTTCCGTGTGCCCGATAGAAGAGGTCGCGCCGACCATCAAACGCCCGATGTGGTTCCAGCTGTACGTCCTGCGCGATCGCGGCTTTATGCGTAATGCGCTGGAGCGCGCCAAAGCGGCGGGCTGCTCGACGTTGGTCTTCACTGTCGATATGCCAACCCCCGGTGCCCGCTATCGTGATGCCCATTCAGGGATGAGCGGCCCGAATGCCGCCCTGCGTCGCTACTGGCAGGCGATGACTCACCCACAGTGGGCGTGGGATGTCGGTTTAAACGGCCGCCCTCACGATCTCGGTAATATCTCCGCCTATCTCGGTAAGCCTACCGGTCTTGAGGATTATATCGGCTGGCTGGCGAACAACTTCGATCCGTCGATTTCATGGAAAGACCTCGAGTGGATCCGCGATTTCTGGGACGGTCCGATGGTGATCAAAGGGATCCTCGACCCACAGGATGCGCGGGATGCGGTACGCTTCGGCGCCGACGGGATCGTGGTCTCCAACCACGGCGGCCGCCAGCTCGATGGCGTTCTCTCCTCTGCCCGCGCGCTACCCGCCATCGCCGATGCGGTAAAAGGCGATATCACCATCCTCGCCGATAGCGGTATTCGTAACGGTCTTGATGTGGTGCGCATGATTGCCTTAGGTGCCGATAGCGTGCTGCTGGGCCGCGCCTATCTGTACGCGCTGGCCACCCACGGCAAGCAGGGTGTAGCCAATCTGCTAAATCTGATCGAGAAAGAGATGAAGGTGGCCATGACCCTGACCGGAACCAAAACCATCGGCGAAATCAGCCGCGACTCTCTGGTTCAGAACGCTGACGCGCTGCAAACCTTCAATGCGATTAAGCAGGGTAACGCTGCGTAACCCCCCGCCCGGCGCTCTCCCACAGGGATGAGGGTCGGGCAAATATCTGCTATTCTGCCCGCGCGATTAAGAGCCTAATGAGACAGGGCAGCATGCTGAACATTGTATTATTCGAACCTGAAATCCCGCCAAATACCGGGAACATTATCCGCCTGTGCGCCAATACTGGCTTCAATCTGCACATTATCGAGCCTATGGGATTCACCTGGGATGATAAGCGCCTGAGACGCGCCGGGCTGGATTACCATGAATTTGCCGCCGTTCAGCGCCATCGTGATTATGCTGCCTTCGTGGAAAGTGCCAGGCCGCAGCGCCTGTTCGCCCTGACCACTAAAGGCACACCGGCTCACAGCGCAGTGAGCTATCAGGATGGCGATTTCTTGATGTTTGGCCCGGAAACGCGCGGCCTGCAAGCCAGCATTCTAGAGGCCCTGCCGGCGCAGCAGAAAATCCGTATTCCGATGATGCCAGACAGCCGCAGCATGAACCTGTCAAATGCGGTGTCGGTGGTCGTGTACGAGGCCTGGCGCCAACTGGGGTATCCTGGCGCGATATTGCGCAGTTAGCCTGAGTCATTCCCGGATTGCGGCGCAGGCGCCTTATCCGGGCTACCCACTCTCACCGACCTGTAGCCCGGCTAAGCGCAGCGCCAGCCGGGGAAAGCAATACGGCGACGAAGTCCTGGATTGCGGCGCTGGCGCCTGATCTTCGCTACGGACAGCGCGTTATCGGGTTAGCCCGATTCTAGATACCGTCGCCATATTCGAAGGTATGATGGATACCGTTAAAGTGCTGATCCATATCCATCGCTGGTTTATCGCTTTCAGGTTTACCGACGATACGCGCTGGTACGCCGGCTGCGGTGGTATGCGGTGGTACGGGCTGTAGCACCACGGAACCAGCGCCAATTTTCGCCCCCCGACCCACTTCGATATTGCCGAGGATCTTCGCGCCGGCGCCAATCATGACCCCTTCACGGATTTTCGGATGGCGGTCTCCGCTGGTTTTACCGGTACCGCCGAGGGTCACGGACTGCAGAATCGACACGTCGTCCTCAATCACCGCCGTTTCGCCGACCACAATGCCGGTGGCATGATCGAGCATAATCCCGCGGCCAATTTTCGCCGCCGGATGGATATCCACCTGGAAAGAAACGGAAACCTGATTTTGCAGGAAAATCGCCAGCGCGCGGCGCCCCTGATTCCACAGCCAGTGGCCAATGCGATAGGCCTGCAGCGCGTGGAAACCTTTCAGGTACAGCAGCGGCGTCGAGTATTTATCGACCGCCGGGTCGCGGGTGCGCACAGCCTGAATATCGCAGGCGGCGGAGGCGATCATCTCCGGGTCAGCCGCATACGCCTCTTCCACCACCTCACGAATGGCGATGGCGGGCATAATCGGCGACGCCAGCTTATTCGCCAGCATATAGCTCAGGGCGCTGCCCAGATTTTCATGTTTGAGTAGCGTTGCGTGGTAAAAACTGGCGAGCATTGGCTCACAGTCGGCCAGAGCCCGGGCTTCGGCTTTAATATTATTCCAGACGATATCCAGTTCTTCACACGGCATTGCTGACTCCAGGCGATAGCAGAATGACCGGCCAGTTCTACGCTGACCGGGTCATCAAGGTGACAAAGGTTCCTTTAAGATTAATTGCTGCGCTCGTCCTTGCGCGCGCGACCTAATAAAGTCAATGCTGCCTCGCGCGCAATTTTTCCGCAATACAATACCTGATAAATTTCCTCGGTTATTGGCATTTCGACCCCTAAACGCTGCGCCAGAACGCGAACTTCCTTGGTATTGCGATAGCCTTCAACCACCTGGCCAATCTTATCCTGCGCGCTTTGCACATCCATACCCTGACCGAGCATCATGCCGAAGCGGCGGTTACGCGATTGGTTATCAGTACAGGTCAGTACCAGATCGCCTAGCCCCGCCATCCCCATAAAGGTTTCCGGATCGGCGCCCAGCGCGGTACCGAGACGAGACATTTCAACCAGACCACGGGTTATCAGCGCCGTACGCGCATTAGCGCCAAAGCCGATGCCGTCAGACATCCCGGCACCAATGGCGATAACGTTTTTCACCGCCCCGCCAAGCTGCACGCCGATAAAATCCGGGTTGATATAGACGCGGAAGCTTTTTCCGCAGTGCAGCAAGCGCTGCAGGTCATCGGCAAATTGCGGCTCAGTGGACGCCAGCGAAATAGCCGTCGGCAGCCCTGCCGCCAGTTCTTTGGCGAAGGTCGGACCGGAAATGACCGCCAGCGGGATCGTGTCGCCCAGCGCTTCGCGCGCGACATCCTGCAGCAAGCGACCGGTTTCGGCCTCGAGGCCTTTCGTCGCCCAGACCAGGCGCGCATCCTGGCGCATCAGCGGTTTAATCTGCCGCAGAACCTCACCAAAGACATGGCTTGGCACCACAACCAGAATGTCGCGGCTGGCCGCCAGCGCGACAGACAGATCGCTTTCAAGATGCAGCGTGTCAGGGAAAGGGACGTCAGGAAGGAAAGCGGCGTTGCAGCGGTCATGTTGCAGCGTCGCGATATGTTGCGGGTCATGGCCCCAGAGCACAACATCGTGGCCATTTCTTGCCAGCGTGATGGCAAGAGCGGTGCCGTATGAGCCGGCACCGATCACAGTCATTGCAGCATTAAGTGCGTTCATCAGGCATCCTGATGTTGTTCGGCACCTTCGCCAGCTTGCTGCTGCAGATAGTTCATGAACAGCGCATCGAAGTTCACTGGCGCAAGGTTCAGTTGCGGGAAAGTACCGCGAGACACCAGGCTGGTAATGCACTCACGAGCATACGGGAACAGAATGTTCGGGCAGTATGCACCGAGGCAATGCGCCATCTGGTTGCCGTCAATGCCGTCGATGGAGAAAATGCCGCCCTGCTGTACTTCGCACAGGAATGCGGTTTCTTCACCCAGCGCAGCGGTGACGGTTACGCGCAGCACCACTTCATAGACGCCTTCAGCCAGTTGGCTGGAAGCAGTGTCCAGATCAAGTTTAACTTCCGGCTGCCAGTCTTTCTGGAAAACTTGCGGCGCATTCGGCGCTTCAAAGGAAATATCCTTGGTATAGATACGCTGGATCTGGAAAGTCATTTCGGTGCTGTTTTGTTCTGACATAGTAAAACCCTTTCGTGTTGTCCTTAAATACGCCTACCCGGCCTGGGTGGACGCAAAATTAGCGCAGCAGGGGATCAAGTCCACCACGTGAATCAAGCGCATACAAGTCGTCACAGCCGCCAATGTGCTGCTCATCAATAAAAATCTGCGGAACCGTCGTGCGGCCACTGCGTTGAATCATCTCTTCACGCTTCGCGGCATTGCCATCGATCGGCAGTTCATTGAACGTTACGCCTTTGCTGTTCAGCAGTGCTTTCGCACGGATACAGAACGGGCAGGTCGCTTTGGTGTAGATATCAATATTGGCCATGACTTCACTCCTGTTTTTTTACCCGCAGGATTTTACGCCGCAGACAAGGTTGCCCCCAACGGATCGCCGCAGCGGGGGAAACCTGGCTACGTCATAAAGACGTGGGTAAATTTATTTGCCGCGTACCAGCGGAAGGTTTTCGCCGCTCCAGCCAGCGATGCCTTCTTTCAGTACAAAGACCTTTTCGAATCCGGCTTTATTCAGCGCGCTGGCAGGCTCTTGCGCCTGCATACCGGAACCGTCTACCACTATAATGGGTTGTGCTTTGTGTTTTTCCAACTCACCAACGTTATTTGCCTTAATTTCGCTCGGCAGCAGGTTGATGGAGCCCGCGATATGGCCTTTACGGAAGTCGTCGCGCTGACGCAGGTCGACAACCACGGCATCTTCTTTGTTGATCAGACGCGTCGCTTCGCCACGGGTAATGACTTTAACTTTCGACATCAGCCCCTTAAAGGTGGTGAACAGCACCGCCACCAGCAGCGCGATCCACGCGATGCTCAGGACGGGGTGACGGCCGACGAATTGCATAATTTCTTGCATGGGGGGTTACAACTCCCGACTAAGTGATAAAAAAACCAGGGAAGGAGTATACCTGTGCATTGCGGCAAATACAGCCAGTGAGCACGATGTAATGTATTTTCTGCGGCCCGTCACGAAAAAATCCCCTTCCGACGACTTTCGCACGGGTCCGACGCTCTCTTTCTTTGATCTTTTACGGTGCTTTGAACGATTCAGCTGTAGTAAAATTACGCAAATTTTCTGTCTTTGAGCATGAGGTTGTCGCAATGTCGAATTCTAAAAAGCCGATGGTACTGGTCATTCTGGATGGCTATGGCTATCGTGAAGACCAGCAAGATAACGCGATTTATAGCGCGAAAACGCCAGTCATGGACGCATTGTGGGCGAAACGTCCCCATACGCTGATTGATGCTTCTGGCCTTGAGGTCGGTCTGCCTGATCGCCAGATGGGCAATTCTGAAGTGGGTCACGTTAACCTCGGCGCCGGTCGTATCGTTTATCAGGATCTGACCCGTCTCGATGTCGAAATCAAAGAACGCACGTTCTTTGCAAACCCGGTGCTGACCGCCGCGGTCGACAAAGCCGTTGCTGCGGGCAAAGCTGTGCACATCATGGGACTGATGTCCCCAGGCGGCGTTCATAGCCACGAAGACCACATCATGGCGATGGTAGAGCTGGCCGCCGAACGCGGAGCAGAAAAAATCTATCTGCACGCTTTCCTCGATGGTCGCGACACGCCACCGCGCAGTGCAGAAAACTCACTGGCGAAATTTGAAGAAAAATTTGCTGCTCTGGGTAAAGGCCGCGTGGCCTCCATTATTGGCCGCTACTACGCCATGGACCGCGACAACCGCTGGGATCGCGTTGAGCAGGCATATGATCTGATGACCCTGGCGAAGGGCGAGTTCCATGCCGACACCGCCGTAGCCGGTCTGCAGGCCGCCTACGCCCGCGATGAAAACGACGAATTCGTGAAGGCGACCGTGATCCGCGCCGAAGGCCAGGCGGATGCCGCAATGGAAGACGGCGACGCGCTGATTTTCATGAATTTTCGTGCTGACCGCGCCCGCGAAATCACCCGTGCCTTCGTTAACGCCGATTTCGACGGTTTCGCCCGTAAAAAAGAAGTCAAACTCGATTTCGTGATGCTGACCGAATATGCCGCCGACATCAAAGTCGCCTGCGCATACCCGCCTGCTTCCCTGGCCAATACCTTCGGCGAGTGGATGGCGAAAAACGACAAGACGCAGCTGCGCATCTCCGAAACCGAGAAATACGCACACGTGACCTTCTTCTTTAACGGCGGCGTTGAAGAGCCGTTCAAAGGCGAAGAGCGTATTCTGATCAACTCGCCAAAAGTCGCAACCTACGACCTGCAGCCGGAAATGAGCTCCGCCGAGCTGACCGAAAAACTGGTTGCCGCCATCACGGGTGGACAGTACGACACCATCATCTGTAACTATCCGAACGGCGATATGGTCGGTCATACCGGCGTCATGGAGGCGGCAATTAAAGCCGTTGAAACGCTGGACAACTGCATCGCTCAGGTGGCCAAAGCGGTGGAATCCGTTGGCGGCCAGTTGTTGATTACCGCCGATCACGGTAACGCTGAACAGATGCGCGATCCGGTAACCGGCCAGGCCCACACGGCCCACACCAACCTGCCAGTACCGCTGATCTACGTTGGCGATAAAGCCGTGAAAGTCGCCCAAGGTGGCAAGCTTTCCGATATCGCGCCAACCATGCTGTCGCTGATGGGAATGGAAATCCCACAAGAGATGACTGGCAAGCCGCTGTTCATCGTGGAATAATCCTTCCCCATGAGGGGAAAGGCGACTTATTCAAATACATGGATCGCAACGGCTGTTCGATCCGTCCTTTACGCCAGCGCACTCAGCGCTGGCGTATTGCTGTGCGCCGCACCCGCCCAGGCGGATGATCGCGACCAGCTCAAATCTATTCAGGCCGATATCGCCGCAAAGCAGCAGGCGATCAAGCAACAGCAGCAGCAACGCGCCTCCCTGCTTGCCCAGTTAAAAGTACAGGAAGAGGCCATCTCTGCCGCCACCCGTAAACTGCGTGAAACCCAGGATACCCTGAACCAGCTGAATAAGCAGATTAACGAGATGAACGCATCAATCGCTAAGCTGGAACGTCAGCGTGCCACTCAGGAGCGCAACCTGTCCGCGCAACTTGATGCCGCGTTCCGCCAGGGGCCACATACCGGGATGCAAATGATCCTCAGCGGTGAAGAGGGTCAGCGTAACCAGCGTATTCAGGTTTACTACGGTTACCTTAACCAGGCCCGCCAGGAGACGATCACCCAGCTGAAACAGACGCGTGAAGAGGTCGCCGCGCAAAAAGCGCAGCTGGAAGAAAAGCAGAGCCAACAGCAGACGCTGGTTTACGAGCAGCGCGCACAGCAAGCAAAACTGGAACAGGCGCGTAACGAACGTAAGAAAACCCTTTCGAGCCTTGAATCGTCTATTCAGCAAGGTCAGCAGCAGTTGGGCGAAATGCGGGCTAACGAATCGCGCCTGCGCAGTCGGATCGTGCAAGCAGAAGCCGCTGCGAAGGCCCGCGCTGAGCGAGAGGCTCGCGAGGCTCAGGCCGTGCGCGATCGTCAGCAGGATGCCTCGCGTAAAGGCACCACCTACAAACCGACCGAAAGCGAGCGTTCGCTGATGTCCCGCACCGGCGGTCTGGGCTCTCCGCGCGGTCAAGCCTACTGGCCGGTTCGCGGAACGTTGCTTCATCGTTATGGCGAACCGCTGCAAGGTGAACTACGTTGGAAAGGGATGGTTATCGCTGCATCGGAAGGCACCGAGGTCAGGGCAATCGCCGATGGCCGGGTAATTCTCGCCGACTGGCTACAGGGCTACGGCCTGGTGGTGGTCGTTGAACACGGTAAAGGCGATATGAGCCTTTACGGCTATAACCAAAGCGCGCTGGTCAGCGTCGGCACTCAGGTCCGGGCGGGCCAGCCGATTGCCCTCGTAGGCAGCAGCGGCGGTCAGGGCCGTCCGTCGCTCTATTTCGAAATTCGCCGCCAGGGTCAGGCGGTCAATCCACAGCCGTGGTTGGGAAGATAAGTTTTGCTTCAATTTCGCAGAATTGCATTCGCGGTAGCCGGTACGCTGGCTATGGCTTCGCCGGCATTTGCCGGCAAACTCTCCATCGTTATTGACGATTTTGGTTATCGTCCACAGACCGAAAATCAGGTACTGGCGCTGCCAGCAACCATCTCCATCGCCGTATTACCTAATGCTCCTCACGCCCGTGAAATGGCAACCAAGGCACATAGCCTTGGTCATGAGGTGCTTATCCACCTGCCGATGGCGCCGCTCAGCAAACAACCGCTGGAAAAAGACACTCTGCGTCCGGATATGAGCAGCGATGAGATCGAGCGCATCATCCGCGACGCCTATGGCAAAGTGCCATACGCTGTTGGCCTGAACAACCATATGGGCAGCGCGATGACCTCAAGCCTGTTCGGAATGCAAAAGGTGATGCAAGCACTGGAGCGCTACAATCTCTATTTCCTCGACAGCGTCACCATCGGCAATACTCAGGCCATGCGCGCGGCGCAGGGAACCGGGGTGAAGGTGATCAAGCGCAAGGTGTTCCTTGATGACACGCAGAATGAGGCCGATATTCGCGTCCAGTTCAACCGTGCCATCGCGCTGGCGCGACGCAACGGCTCCGCCATTGCTATTGGTCATCCGCATCCCACCACGGTGCGCGTCTTGCAGCAAATGGTCTATAGCCTACCGCCGGATATCACCCTGGTGCGTCCGAGCAGTCTGCTGAACGAGCCGCAGGTCGATACCTCAAGGCCGGACAGCGGGCTGCCGCCATCGAAAACTCCGCCGCCAACGTCACCGCGTAATCCGTTCCGCGGCGTGAAGTTCTGTAAGCTGCAGCATCCGCCGGAGCCGGTGAACGCCAGCCGCTTCTTCAGCATCCTGAGCGAAAGTATCAGCCAGAGCCCTCTGGTGCAGTACTACCTGCTGAAATGGCAGGGCTGGGACAAACCAACGAACTAAACGGATCCGGAATCTGTTCGCTTTTCCGCGGCAGATTCCCGTGTATTGTCAAAGACATACCCGGCTTTAAAATACTGCATAAAACGGTACAAGGTTGCCTATAGCCCGGTCACGGCGCCAAACACGCTGATGATCCCATGGCCCAGCGAGGGGCTGATCTTCTGATGTTTCACCATTCGGATGGCATAACGATTGAGCTTACTAAAGACTTCGGGCAGCGAATAAAAGGGATCGTGACGCGCCCGACCCGGGAGTTTGACGGGCCTGGCGTGGCCGACCGCCCGAACGTCAACCGGGCGGTTATTAAACGAACAGGCCAACAATCGATTTAGAAATGTGCGTTCACGTTGAAGGAGCGGTGAAATGTTACCCAAATCTCAATAAAAAAAGCGCCCGCAGGCGCTCAGAATATTGCAGCATCCAACCCGACCCGTTTTCTCCGGTTTAATCCCAGCTCAGCACCACTTTTCCGGACTGACCGGAGCGCATCGCATCAAAACCCTGCTGGAACTCATCGATGCCAAAGCGGTGGGTAATGATCGGCGACAAATCCAGCCCAGACTGGATTAATGCGGCCATTTTGTACCAGGTTTCGAACATTTCCCGGCCATAAACCCCTTTGATAAACAGCCCTTTGAAGATAACTTTTGTCCAGTCGATCGACATATCCGACGGTGGAATACCAAGCATCGCAATACGGCCACCGTGGTTCATGGTGTCCAGCATAGTACGGAATGCCGGCGGTGCACCGGACATTTCCAGGCCCACGTCGAACCCTTCAGTCATCCCCAGTTCGGCCATCACGTCGGCCAGGCTCTCCCTGGCGACGTTAACGGCACGCGTTACGCCCATCTTACGCGCCAGGCCCAGTCGATACTCGTTAACGTCAGTGATAACCACATTACGTGCGCCAACGTGTTTAGCGACCGCAGCCGCCATGATCCCAATCGGACCTGCGCCGGAAACCAACACATCTTCGCCAACCAGATCGAAAGAGAGCGCCGTGTGAACCGCGTTACCAAACGGGTCAAAAATCGACGCCAGATCGTCAGAAATATTGTCGGGGATTTTAAAGGCGTTGAAAGCCGGAATCACCAGATATTCCGCGAAGCAGCCCGGACGGTTAACCCCTACGCCAATGGTATTGCGGCACAGATGTGTGCGCCCGGCGCGGCAGTTACGGCAGTGGCCGCAGGTAATATGCCCTTCGCCGGAAACGCGATCGCCAATCTTAAAGCCGCGAACTTCCTGACCGATACCCACCACTTCGCCGACGTACTCATGTCCTACAACCATCGGCACCGGGATGGTTTTTTGCGACCATTCATCCCAGTTATAGATGTGTACGTCGGTACCGCAAATCGCGGTCTTGCGGATTTTGATCAGCAGATCGTTATGGCCGACTTCCGGTTCCGGTACGTCGGTCATCCAGATGCCTTCTTCCGCTTTCAGTTTGGATAACGCTTTCATCTCACGCCCTCAGGCAATCACGCCCAGTTGTTTACCGATGCGGGTAAAGGCTTCTACCGCACGTTCAATTTGTTCAGGGGTATGCGCCGCCGACATCTGGGTGCGAATACGCGCCTGGCCTTTTGGTACCACCGGATAGAAGAACCCGGTGACGTAAATCCCTTCTTTTTGCAGCTCGCGCGCAAAGTTTTGCGCAATCACCGCATCACCCAGCATGACCGGGATAATCGCGTGATCGGCGCCGGCCAGCGTAAAGCCCGCAGCAGTCATTTTTTCGCGGAACAGGCGGGCGTTGGCCCACAGGCGATCGCGCAGTTCGGCGCCGGACTCCACCATCTCCAGCACTTTAATGGAGGCAGCGACAATCGCCGGGGCTAGCGAGTTGGAGAACAGATACGGACGCGAGCGCTGGCGCAGCCACTCAACAACCTCTTTACGCGCGGCGGTATAGCCGCCGGATGCGCCGCCCAGCGCTTTACCTAATGTCCCGGTGATGATATCGACACGGCCCATCACATCGCAGTATTCATGAGAGCCGCGACCGTTTTCACCGACAAAGCCTACGGCATGGGAATCGTCGACCATCACCAGCGCATCGAACTGGTCCGCCAGGTCGCAGACCCCCTTCAGGTTGGCAATCACACCATCCATAGAGAACACGCCGTCGGTGGCAATCAACACATGACGCGCGCCGGCTTCACGGGCCTCTTTCAGACGCGCTTCCAGCTCCTGCATGTCGTTATTGGCATAACGGTAGCGTTTTGCTTTACACAAACGTACGCCGTCGATGATGGAGGCGTGGTTCAGGGCGTCGGAAATAATGGCATCTTCCGGGCCTAACAGGGTTTCAAACAGACCGCCGTTGGCGTCAAAGCAGGAGGAGTAGAGAATCGTATCTTCCATGCCGAGGAACTCAGCCAGCTTCTTCTCAAGCGCTTTGTGGCTGTCCTGCGTCCCGCAAATAAAGCGCACAGAAGCCATACCAAAACCGTGGCTGTCCATCCCCGCTTTCGCGGCGGCAATCAGCTCAGGATGGTTAGCCAGACCCAGATAGTTATTGGCGCAGAAGTTAATGACGTTACGACCACCGACGGTAATATCCGCCTGCTGCGCCGACGTAATCATGCGTTCTTCTTTAAATAACCCTTCCGCACGAGCGGTCTCAAGGCTATTGGTCAACTGTTCGTAAAAATCACCACGCATTGTAACTCTCCAGATTTGGCAAAATTTGGCACATATTACCCAAAGCTATACGCTGATACGAGATGATGCATGCCTGGATGAATTATTTGCAGCATAAATCACGCTCACCACCCCGCTTTACGGCGAATGGCTGAAGCCTGCTCCATGTGGTGATATGATATGAATATTCATGTCCGGATTGTCTCTGGACTCCATACTTCAAAGGTTACAGTTATGATCATCGTTACCGGCGGCGCAGGGTTTATCGGCAGCAATATCGTTAAGGCCCTGAATGACAAAGGCATTACCGACATTCTGGTCGTAGATAATCTGAAAGACGGCACCAAGTTTGCTAACCTGGTGGATCTGGATATCGCTGATTACATGGATAAAGAAGACTTCCTGATTCAGGTGATGGCCGGGGAAGAGTTCGGCGAAATTGAAGCCATATTCCACGAAGGCGCCTGCTCTTCCACCACGGAGTGGGACGGCAAGTACATGATGGATAACAACTATCAGTACTCTAAAGAGGTGCTGCATTATTGCCTGGAGCGTCAGATTCCGTTCCTGTACGCCTCGTCGGCGGCCACCTACGGCGGCCGCACCAGCGACTTTATCGAATCCCGTGAATATGAGCAGCCGCTGAACGTTTACGGCTACTCCAAATTCCTGTTTGATGAATACGTCCGCCAGATCCTGCCGGAAGCCGACTCACAGATCGTCGGTTTCCGCTATTTCAACGTCTACGGGCCGCGCGAAGGGCACAAAGGCAGTATGGCAAGCGTAGCTTTCCACCTCAATACTCAGTTGAATAATGGCGAAAGCCCGAAACTGTTCGAAGGCAGCGATGGCTTCAAACGCGATTTCGTCTACGTGGGCGACGTGGCCGCGGTGAATCTGTGGTTCTGGGAAAACGGCGCATCCGGTATTTTCAATCTCGGCACCGGCCGCGCGGAATCTTTCCAGGCGGTAGCCGATGCCGCGCTGGCATACCATCAGAAAGGCAGCATCGAATACATCCCGTTCCCGGAGAAGCTGAAAGGCCGCTACCAGGCATTTACCCAGGCGGATCTGACCAACCTGCGCGCAGCAGGCTACGACAAACCGTTCAAGACCGTTGCCGAAGGCGTAACGGAATATATGGCCTGGCTCAATCGCGACACTGACGCCAGTTCACAAAATCGTTCAAGCGGTATCAAAGCGGCAACTAAGTAAATCTCCGGAAGCTGACTAAAGTCAGTGATCGGGATGAACGCAGGCAGCCAACACAGAGATGGCTTGAAGGATGAAGTGAATGAAAATATTGGTGGTTGGCCCGTCATGGGTGGGCGACATGATGATGTCGCAAAGTCTCTATCGCACGCTCAGGGCGCGCTATCCCCAGGCGATAATCGACGTGATGGCACCCGCGTGGTGCCGTCCGCTGTTGTCACGCATGCAGGAAGTCAACGAAGCCATCCCTATGCCGCTCGGCCATGGCGCGCTGGCGATAGGCGAGCGCCGTAAGCTCGGACACAGTCTGCGCGAACGACGCTACGATCGCGCCTACGTGCTGCCGAACTCCTTTAAGTCGGCGCTGGTTCCCTTCTTCGCCAACATCCCACACCGCACCGGCTGGCGCGGTGAGATGCGTTACGGTCTGCTGAATGACGCGCGAGTGCTGGATAAAAACGCCTGGCCGCTGATGGTTGAACGCTATGTCGCGCTCGCTTATGACAAGGGCGTCATGCTCAGTGCCAAAGACCTGCCGCAGCCGCTGCTGTGGCCACAGTTGCAGGTTTATGACGGTGAAAAATCGCAGGTCTGCAACGCGTTCAACCTCTCTGCCGATCGCCCGATTATCGGTTTCTGCCCCGGCGCGGAGTTTGGCCCGGCAAAACGCTGGCCGCACTACCACTACGCCGAGCTGGCAAAGCAGCTTATCGACGAAGGTTATCAGGTTGTCTTGTTCGGTTCGGCCAAAGACCATGAAGCCGGCAACGATATCCTTGCTGCGCTGAGCACTCAGCAGCAGGCATGGTGCCGTAATCTGGCAGGAGAAACCCAGCTTGAACAAGCGGTCGTGCTGATTGCTGCCTGTACGGCCGTCGTCAGTAACGATTCTGGTCTGATGCACGTTGCCGCGGCATTGAACCGCCCGCTGGTGGCGCTATATGGCCCAAGCAGCCCCGACTTCACCCCGCCGCTGTCCCACAAAGCGCGGGTGATTCGCCTGATCAGCGGCTACCACAAAGTACGTAAGGGCGATGCCGCAGAAGGGTATCATCAGAGCCTGATCGACATTACGCCGCAGCGCGTACGGGAAGAACTGCATGCGCTCCTTGAAGAAAAAACCGATAAAGAAAAAGAGGAAGCGTAGCGGATGCGGGTATTGATCGTAAAAACCTCGTCCATGGGCGACGTCCTGCATACGCTGCCCGCGTTGACCGACGCTGCGCAGGTTTTCCCTGATATTCGTTTCGACTGGGTGGTTGAAGAAGGTTTCGCGCAGATCCCCTCCTGGCATGACAACGTCGACCGGGTGATTCCCGTCGCCATTCGCCGCTGGCGTAAAGCCTGGTTTTCCGCCCCTGTCAGGGCCGAACGCAAGGCCTTTCGCGACGCCGTACGAGCGCAGAAATATGACGCGATTATTGACGCCCAGGGTCTGGTCAAAAGCGCCGCGCTGGTCACCCGGCTGGCGCGCGGCCTGAAGCACGGTATGGACTGGCAAACCGCTCGTGAGCCGCTGGCAAGCCTGTTCTACAATCGCCGCCACCATATCGCAAAACAGCAGCATGCCGTTGAGCGCACCCGCGAACTGTTCGCCAAAAGCCTGGGCTACGCCAAACCCGACGCGCAGGGCGATTACGCCATTGCACGCCATTTTATGCACCCGGATACCCCCTCTGCCGAGCCCGAGCCTTATCTGGTGTTCCTGCACGCGACGACTCGTGATGACAAACACTGGCCGGAAGAAAACTGGCGGGCGCTGATCGGCCTGCTGGCCGTCAGCGGGCTGCGTATTAAGCTACCGTGGGGAGCGCCGCATGAAGAAGCGCGGGCTAAGCGTCTGGCGGAGGGTCACGACTGTGTTGAGGTTCTGCCCCGTATGAGCCTCGAGCAGGTTGCTCAAGTGCTGGCCGGCGCTCGCGCGGTTATCTCTGTCGATACCGGGCTAAGCCATCTTACCGCTGCGCTCGATAAACCTAACTTTACGCTGTATGGCCCGACCGATCCGGGGCTGATTGGCGGATATGGTAAAAACCAGCACACGCTCATATCGCCAACGAAAGCAACCAAGGATATTAGTGCGGATACGATATGGCGGGCGATGAGAGGAATGGTTTAATGCGCAAAATCCATGTGATTAATTTGGAAAAGATGGGGGGCGTCGAGCGCCTCTTCTTACAGTATATTCATGATATCACCGCCGGGCAGGATCGTATCTTTTGCATCAGCAACAATATTGGTCCGGAAATCGCGCAGCATCTGAAGGGCCGTAACATCACCTTCGTAAACCGGATAATCAACAACTACCCGGTAAAATTTCCACCGTTTCTACGCAAGTATGCGTTGCAAATCAAGACCTGGCTGGCGAATGCAGACGCTATCATCGTCTGGGATCTGGTCCCCGTGTTTGCTGCCAGGCCGTCCCGGGGAAAGGTGATTTATTACGATCATGGCTGCTCCTGGCGTTACCCTCACAATAAAAAAACGTCAGGCTTCTTTGCCTCGCTGAGCGGTTATATTTCAGCATCCTACGCATCTCAGCGGGTCATGACGTTACGCTTCAACCTACCGTGTCCTTCCCGAGTGCTAACCAATCGCATTGCGCCACCTGGCAATATTTTTACCGGCGATAAGCCCCTTTCCGCCCCCTTGCGCCTGGGCGTCGCGGCAAGGCTGGTGGGTCTGAAGGGGATCAGCGTCGCGTTGTTGACGTTAAAAAATCTGCTCGATCGGGGGACTCACGTCACTCTCGACATTGCCGGTAAAGGGCCAGATGAGCAGCAGTTCAAATCACTTGCCGAAAAGTTAGGTATTCGCGATCGCGTCAACTTTTTGGGTTTCCACGACGACTTAAGTCATTTTTTCAACCATATTCATATCTATCTCAGTACACCGGTTACAGAACCCTTTGGTCTGTCCTGCCTGGAAGCGCTGTTTTACGGCGTGCCGGTTATTTACCCGTTAATTGATGGGCAGCCTGAAGTGGTTAAAAACGGATACTGCGGCATTGGTATCACGCCGGACATTACGCCGGAAGACCATTTCAGACTCTGCGGTGTGAACGTCAACTTCCCTCACGATGTTTATTTTCCGCAACAAGATGCGCTACTTCCCCCGCGGCTATTATCAGCGGAAAAATGTGCCGACGCGGTGCTACACATCGTGAATAACGACTACGTACTTTTCCGCCAACATGCGTTTGAGCACGTAAAAGCGCATTTCGATGCCACGACCTTTGTCAGCGATTTTAACTCTACCGTCAGCGAACTTTTGGATGCATAGCGTGACCTTAGACAGCTCAAAAATCAGAAAAACGATACTGAACCTGGTTGTTTCACTGTATCTCCTTGCTTTTGCACTGTATTACATTGCTCCCGTAGAAATCAGGAAAGTGTATTACCTGGCCGGTTATCTGACAGTGTTAAGCGCACTGTTCAGCATCCGAATAGCTGGAACCTGGAAAGAGAATCGGGATCTCGCGGGTGCGTTAGCCCTCTTTGCCCTGGGGCTGTTTGCCTGGTACGGATTA
>NZ_JBCNNS010000091.1:0-17989 GCF_039594335.1 Raoultella sp. | reverse complement strand
TCTGAGTGCATGACTACCGATTGTGTGGCTCGCGATGCTACCGGTTATGTTTATGATCGTCTGGCGCTGACCGTTGATAACTCAACCATTGATGATAACTATGAGCATTATACCTATAACGGTACGCATGCTGATGGCACCGTAGATACCCATATTGTTGACGTTTACGATCTGGGGACGGCTATTACGCTGGATCAAGAGGTGGATCTGGTTATCAAAAATAACTCCCATGTCGCGGGTATTGACCTGACACAGGGTTATGAGTGGAGAGATATTGACGATAATACTGTCAGTACTGGCGTCAACAGCAGCGAAGTGTTTCGTAACACAATCAATGTTACGGACTCTACCGTGACCTCAGGGTCATGGTCAGATGAAGGCACCTCCGGCTGGTTCGGTAACAACAATAACGCCAGCGATTATAGCGGTACCGGTTTTAATACTGATGATATTGCGATCTCTGCCATCGCAAATCCGAATGCGGATAACGCGATGCAGACGACCGTTAACCTCACTAATTCTACCCTCATGGGCGATATCCTGTTTTCCAGTAATTTTGACGAGAATTTCTTCCCGAATGGCGCGGACAGTTATCGTGATACCGATTCTGCAGTAGACACTAACGGCTGGGATGGTACCGACCGTATGGATGTCACGTTAAATAACGGCAGTAAGTGGGTTGGGGCAGCGATGTCCATGCATCAGGTGGATTCTGATGGCGATGGCGTTTATGACAGCTTTGCTGTGGGCACTGAAGCAACGGCAACGCTGCTTGATATTGCCGCGAATAGCCTATGGCCCTGGTCAACTTATGGTATCAATAACAGCAACACGGCCTATGATGAAAACGGTCATGTTATTGGCAACGAAGTCTACCAGAGTGGTCTGTTTAATGTGACGTTGAACGGCGGTTCGCGCTGGGATACCACCAAAAATTCTCTGATTGATACCTTGAGCATTAACAGTGGTTCTGTTGTGAACGTAGCGGATTCCACCCTGGTTTCTGACACGATCTCTCTGACCGGCGGTTCTGCCCTGAAGATCAATGAAGATGGCCATGTGGCGACCAACGCTCTGACCATTGATAACAGTAACGTAACGATTGCCGATGATGTCTCCGCTGGCTGGGGTGTGGATGATGCTGCACTGTATGCCAACACGATCAACATCACGAACAATGGGATGTTGGATGTGGGCAACAGCACGGCGTATGCGCTACAGGCCGATACGCTGAATCTGACCAGTACGACGGATGTACAGGGGAATGTACATTCTGGTGTGCTTAATGTTCACAGCAATAACTTCGTGCTGAATGCCGATCTCACGAACGATCGTACTCATGACGCCACTAAGTCTAATTACGGCTACGGCACAATCGCGATCAACTCTGATGGCCACCTGACCGTGAATGGTAATGGTGACGCCGACACCTCTTTCGATCAGTCCGAAGTGGATAACGCAGGCGACAACGTTGCGGCCGCGACCGGCAACTACAAAGTTCGTATTGATAATGCGGATGGTAAGGGCTCCATTGCTGACTACAAAGGCAAAGAGCTGATTTATGTTAACGACAAAAACAGCACTGCTACCTTTTCTGCAGCTAACAAAGCCGATCTTGGTGCTTACACCTACCAGGCTAAGCAGGAAGGCAACACCGTTGTTCTGGAGCAGGGCAGGCTGACCGACTATGCGAACATGGCGCTGAGCATCCCGTCCGCCAACAGCAATATCTGGAACCTGCAACAGGATACCGTGGCGACTCGTCTGACCCAATCGCGTCATGGACTGACCGATAACGGCGGTGCCTGGGGAAGCTACTTCGGCGGCGGCTTCAACGGCGACAACGGCACCATCGGCTACGATCAGAACGTTAACGGCGTCATGGTGGGTCTTGATAGCAAAATTGATGGTAACTATGCTGAGTGGATCGTCGGTGCTGCTGCGGGCTTTGTGAAAGGTGATCTGAGCGATCGTAGCGGCCAGGTGGATCAGGACAGCCAGACGGCTTACCTCTACACTTCTGCTCATTTTGCAAATAACATCTTTGTTGACGGTTCTGTGAACTACTCTCACTTCAGCAACGAACTGTCGGCAAACATGAGTAACGGTCAGTATGTTGATGGCCGTACCTCTTCAGATGCCTGGGGCTTTGGTCTGAAACTGGGCTATGACGCGAAGTTGGGTGAGGCCGGTTATGTGACGCCGTACGGCAGCATATCTGGTTTGTTCCAGTCTGGTGACGACTATCGCCTGAGCAACGGCATGAAAGTGGGTGGTCAGTCTTACGATAGCATGCGCTATGAACTGGGCGTTGATGCGGGTTATACCTTCACCTACGGTAATGATCAGGCACTGACGCCTTACTTCAAGCTGGCCTACGTGTATGACGACGCCAGTAACCACGCTAATGTAAACGGCGATTCTATCAATAATGGTACCGAAGGTTCTGCGGTTCGCGTTGGACTGGGTACGCAGTTCAGTTTTACCCGCAATTTCAGCGCCTACTCGGATGTTAGCTATCTCGGTGGTGGTGATGTAGATCAAGACTGGGCCGCTAACGTGGGCGTTAAATACACCTGGTAAGATTATTTACAGTGAGAAAAACATTGTAGATATTTAATCGAAGACTATGCCCGTCAAGGAGTTGACGGGCATTATTGTCAGGAACGTATCAATGTTATCGCTGAGTAAACCGCTTGATGCATTTGGTAAGCTAGATCAATACCTGTCCAGATATGGTACTCACTTCGAGTTTTGTCGTGAAAAGCAGCTTATATTTGTTAGTGATATACATTGCGCCACAACGGTTGTCATACTGGAAGGCGTGATTTCGCTGCGTAGAAATGAAAATATACTCATTGGTCTCGCCCAGGCCCCTTTTATTATCGGCCTGGCTGATGGCGTGATGAAAAATGAGTTACAATATCAATTGATGACAGAAGGGAAATGTAAAGGTTACCATCTTCCCTCGTCACAAGCGCTTAAAATAGTGGAACAGAATAATTTGTGGCGTAACGCATTCTGTTGGTTGGTATGGCATAGTCGTATTATGGAACAACGCGATTTACAATTGATTGGTCATAACTCCTATGAACAAATTCGGGCGACGCTATTGTCGATGATTGACTGGGATGAACAATTGCGTTTTCGTATTGGAGTGATGAATTATATTCATCAAAAAACGCGTATTTCACGCTCTGTTGTTGCCGAAGTACTCGCCGCCCTGCGCAAGGGCGGATATATCGAGATGGATAAAGGCAAACTGGTTAGCATCAACCATTTGCCTTCAGACTATTAATACGCTCGCGAGAATAAATCAGGACTCCGGGATTGGCGCCGGCTGTCCGCCGCTGAGTTCGCTGACCAGATCGTTGATACCGTTGCTCATATTGCTAAAGCGGGTCAGCGATGAGCGGGTGACCACCACAAAGGCGCCGACATTTGCCTGCGGGTTCATGGCCATATAGGTAATAAATCCACCGCCGCCGCCGGTCTTTTGAATAATTCCCGGATGGCCATCTTTCGGTTTCATATAGACCCAGCCAAGTCCCAGAGCGTCGGCTTTGCCCGGCACATCCATACCGATAACCCGTGTTAGCTGACTACGTTGATAAATCAATGTCTGCATACGATCAGCCTGCTGCCCGCGGGTATAGAAATCGGAGGAAAGGAACTGCTGCATCCAGCGCATCATATCGCCCGGTGTCGAGTAGACGCCCCCGCTGCCGATCGCCGCCAGCGTATTGTTGCAGGGACTGGCGCCTTTCTCGGCGACCATCAGGCGACGGCACTGATCCGGTGAGGGGGTAAAGGTGGTGTCTTTCATACCCAGCGGCCGGGTGATTTGCTCTTCAAATAGCTGCGGATAGGGTTTTCCCGCAGCCGTAGAAAGAGCGTCTGCCAGCAGATCAAACGCGAGGTTGGAGTAGGCGGCCTGAGACCCCGGGGCCACTTTCAGCGAAGCTGTCGACAACCACGCCCAGCGATCCTGGCGCGTTGGCCAGACGAAAACCGGGCGATGCGCCGCACCGCCGGGCTGTTCGCGCGGCAGCGCGCTGGTGTGAGTCGCCAGGTTGATTAGCATAATCGGCGTGCCTTGATACGTCGGCACCCGGGCACCCGGAGGCGCGTATTTACTGAGTGGATCGCTGAGCTTCACGACGCCCTGATCGAGCATTTTGACCAGCATCTCGCTGGTCATCAGTTTACTCAGCGAAGCAATACGGATAACCGAATCCAGCTGCGGATGCTCATTGTTGCCCGGACGCGTTTCGCCAAAACTGCGAAACACGCGCTGGTTGCCGTCAATCACTATCAGCGCCATGCCGGTGGCGCCGCTACCGTAATAAATATGGTTTGCGTAACGATCGACAACATTGGCGGCAAATTCCGGGTCAACGATAGGTTGAGCTGCCTGGACCGATGTCCATGACGCCGCGCACAGCGCAGCAAAAATAAGCAGACTACGTTTCAACTGGGGTATCCATAATGATAAGGAGAGATATAGGGCATATTTATACTACGAAGCGCGGCTGAACGAAGTGGAATAACGACAATAATTAGCAGAAAAACGTAACCGTGCGTAAAAAGGACTTTTTTATGCTTTCGGATATCCGCTTTCCCCGGCGGGCGCGTATGATGAGTGTTTGATTTATCGGGTGACGAGAGAGAAGTATGTTGGCTCAACGAGTGGTGATGGTAGTAGATATGCAAAATGGCGTCTTTGCGACGCCGCGTATTGAGCGTGAACACTGCGTCGCGCATATTAATCATCTGATTCGTGCCGCGGATTGTGTGATTTTTATCCAGCATGCCGAGGACGGCGGTCTGGAAGAAGGGAGTGAAGGTTTTGCACTGCTGGCGGAGCTTGAACAACCCGCAGATGCTCTTTATGTCACCAAAACCGCCTGCGATGCGTTCTATAAAACACGTCTTGAGCAGGTACTCAGCGAGCAGCAGATCCAGCAGTTCGTGATTTGCGGCTGTGCGACCGACTACTGTGTCGATACCACCATCAAAAACGGCGCCAGCCGTGGCTATGCCATCACCGTGGCTGAGAATGCGCACACCACGGCGAACCGTGCAGCGGCACAGGCCACAACGCTAATTGATCACTACAACGACGTCTGGCGTACGCTTACCGTACCCGGCAATCCTGTCCGCGTGAAATCCGTAGAAACAATTCTGACCGAATGGCAGACGAACTAAGCTGCTGATATTTGGTCTCATCATCCGATCGTCCTCCCCAGGCTGCTACAGCGATGCGGCGGGCACTTTCGTGGTACACAGCATAGCCAGAACAATAAAGAAGTTAGCAGGAGTATATGATGTTTAAATCTTTTTTCCCAAAACCGGGGCCGTTTTTTCTCTCTGCCTTTGTCTGGTCGCTGCTTGCAGTGATCTTTTGGCAGGCGGGCGGTGGCGACTGGCTACTGCGTTTAACCGGGGCATCACAAAATATTGTCATCAGCGCTGCGCGATTCTGGTCACTGAACTATCTGGTCTTTTATGCCTACTACATTTTCTGCGTGGGCGTTTTTGCGCTGTTCTGGTTTACCTATAGCCCACACCGCTGGCAATACTGGTCCATTCTCGGCACCTCGTTGATCATCTTTGTAACCTGGTTTCTGGTGGAAGTTGGGGTGGCGATCAATGCCTGGTATGCACCGTTCTACGATCTGATTCAGGCCGCGCTGGCCACGCCGCATAAAGTCAGCATTAACCAGTTCTACCAGGAAATTGGCGTGTTCCTGGGGATCGCGGTGATCGCGGTGATTATTGGCGTGATGAACAACTTCTTCGTCAGCCACTACGTTTTCCGCTGGCGTACGGCGATGAACGAGCACTATATGGCCCACTGGCATCACCTGCGTCACATCGAAGGTGCCGCTCAGCGTGTGCAGGAAGATACCATGCGCTTTGCCTCCACTCTTGAGGATATGGGCGTGAGCTTTATCAATGCCGTGATGACGCTGATTGCCTTCCTGCCGGTGCTGGTCACGCTGTCCGAACACGTGCCGGATCTGCCGATTGTGGGTCATCTACCGTATGGCCTGGTGATTGCCGCGGTGGTGTGGTCACTGATGGGCACCGGTATGCTGGCGGTGGTGGGGATCAAACTGCCGGGGCTGGAATTTAAAAACCAGCGAGTGGAAGCGGCATATCGTAAAGAGCTGGTGTATGGTGAAGATGATGAATCCCGCGCCACGCCGCCGACGGTGCGCGAGCTGTTTGGCGCCGTTCGTCGCAACTATTTCCGCCTCTATTTCCACTACATGTATTTCAACATCGCCCGCATTCTTTATCTGCAGGTGGATAACGTTTTCGGTTTGTTCCTGCTGTTTCCGTCGATCGTTGCCGGTACGATTACGCTGGGCCTGATGACTCAGATTACCAACGTGTTCGGCCAGGTACGCGGCTCTTTCCAGTACCTGATTAGCTCGTGGACGACACTGGTGGAACTGATGTCCATCTACAAGCGTCTGCGTAGTTTTGAGCGCGAACTTGATGGCAAAGAGCTGCAGCCCGTGACCCAGACGCTGAATTAATTACCGCTCCCCCCATAGCAGAGGCAGATTGAAGGATGATGCAGAGACAAGGAAAGTGCAGGACAGCAATGGTATCGCGTCGTGTTTCCTGCGCCCTGACGCTGTTGGCTGGAGGGGTTCTGAGCGCCTGTACCAGCAGCACGGCGCCGGTGCTGAAAGAGGGCGAAAAGCCCATTGACGTTGCCGCCGTCGTGCGGCAAAAGATGCCCGCTAGCGTGAAGGACAGAGAAGAATGGGCGCAGGCGATTGCCAAAACCTTCGCAAGCCAAAAGCTGGCGCCGACGGAAGAGAACGTCTGTTCGGTGCTGGCCGTCGCGCAGCAGGAGTCCAACTATCAATCCGATCCGGTGGTGCCGGGGCTGAGTAAAATTGCCTGGCAAGAGATAGACCGCCGGGCCGGGAAGATGCACATCCCGGTTTTCCTCGTGCACACGGCGCTGAAAATTCCGTCACCCGGCGGCAAAAGTTACAGCGAGCGGCTGGATAACGTGAAAACGGAAAAGCAGCTTAGCGCCGTGTTTGACGATTTTATCGGCATGGTGCCGATGGGGCAGAAATTGTTTGGTTCACTGAACCCGGTGCATACCGGTGGTCCAATGCAGGTGAGCATTGCCTTTGCCGAACAGCATACTGATGGCTATCCGTGGAAAATCAACGGCACCGTGCGTCAGGAAGTGTTCAGCCTGCGCGGCGGCCTGTGGTTTGGCACCTGGCACCTGCTCAACTATCCGGCGAACTACAGCGCGCCGCTGTACCGCTTTGCTGACTTTAACGCTGGCTGGTACGCCAGTCGCAATGCTGCGTTTCAGAATGCAGTCAGTAAAGCGAACGGCGTGAAGCTGGCGCTGGACGGTGATTTAATTCGTTATGACAGTGATGATGCAGGGACGACGGAGCTGGCGGTACGCCGTTTAGCCGGGCAACTGGCGATGAGCGATGATGACATCCACCGGCAGTTGAAAAAAGGTGATAGCCTGGGGTTTGAGAAAACCGAACTGTACCAGAAGGTTTTCCGTCTGGCGGATAAGAAAGCCGGCAAAGCGCTGCCGCGAGAGATTCTGCCCGGGATTCAGCTTGAGAGCCCTAAAATTACGCGCAATCTGACTACGGCCTGGTTTGCGAAACGCGTTGATGAAAGGCGGGCCAGCTGTATGGTGCGTCGCTAGCGGTTATCGCTCCAACGTAGGATAAGCCCCAGAACCCCGATTAACAGACCGCAGAACAGGAAGGGGATCAGACCAAACAGGGTTCCCACTGCAAGCCCAATCTTAATCCTGGGCGAGCCGTTACCCTGAATTTGCATCAGGTGCTCGAAAACGCCGGGCGCATGTACCAGCATACTTAACATCTGTGCGCCGGTCCAGAAACAGAACAGCACAAACAGGGCATAGGCAATATTGCTGCGGGTGATGGCACTTCTTTTTTTTACGGCAATAAGTGATTTTGAAAAAGGGAACTCAGCCATCTTACCCTCCGAACTTAACTGACCTGCTGGTTTGCATCACGGCATAGCGATGATTCTGGCAGCGGGAAGGGGTTCTCAGTATCAGATTGCTGGTAATTTACGACCAGGAATATTCCTGTTTTCTACCCTGGATCGGGGGCGGATAATTTTGCGGAACTTAGAGCGATATCCCAATGTGCGATAATTCTCCCCGGGGCTACAGACCGCGGATTCCGGCTGTGCGAAGATGCCTTTTTTGTTGTCGGAGGGGTTATGAAACTCACTGAAAAAATCCGCCGTGACTGGCATTACTACGCGTTTGCGCTGGGATTAATTTTTATTCTGAACGGCGTGGTGGGGCTGTTGGGCTTTGAAACGCAAGGCTGGCAATCCTATGCCGTCGGGCTGGTGACCTGGGTGATTAGTTTCTGGATTGCAGGGAAGATCATCCGCCGCCGCCAGGCCGAGGTTGAGGAAGCATAGGCTGGCGCATTCTCCGTAGTGGGAAGGTGTGCCGGGAGTGAGACACTGCACCTCAGATAGCCCGGGTAAGGCGCTACGCGCCGTCACCCGGGAAAAGACAGTCAGTTCATCGATGTCTTCAGCGCGCGGTCTGCCGCGTGGCGCTCCAGCGCCAGTTCAATCAGGCGGCTGATCAGGCTGGTGTAGTCCAGGCCGCTGGCCTGCCACAGCTTCGGATACATACTGATGTTGGTAAAACCTGGCAGCGTATTGATTTCGTTGATGATGACTTCGTTCTCTTCCGTCAGGAAAACGTCAACGCGCGCCATGCCGCTGCAGCCCAGCGTCTGGTAGGCTCGAATAGCAATATCGCGGATTTTATCGTTGATATCGCTGGCAATGGCCGCAGGAACCACCACTTTCGCCCCCTGATCGTCGATATACTTGGTATCGTAGGCGTAGAACTCGCTGTTAAGGACGATTTCGCCGCAGGTACTGGCCTGAGGATGATCGTTCCCCAGCACCGCACACTCAATTTCCCGTCCTTTAATCCCTTTTTCCACCACCACTTTATGGTCGAATTCAAAGGCTAATGCGATCGCCTGCTGGTACTGCTCTTCGGTGTTGACCTTGCTGACGCCTACCGAAGAACCCTGGTTGGCCGGTTTGACAAACAGCGGCAGGCCGAGTTTGTCTTTCACCTGCGTAAAGCTGAACTGTTGGCGATTGGCGCGGGTCAGGGTAATGAACGGGGCAATCGCCAGTCCGGCATCACGCAGCAGGCGCTTGGTGACGTCTTTGTCCATGCAGGCGGCGGATCCGAGGACGTCGGAACCGACGAAGGGCAGGTTAGCCATACGCAGCATACCCTGCAGCGAGCCGTCTTCCCCGAGGGTGCCGTGGACAATCGGGAAAATCACGTCGATGGCGGCCAGCGGTTGGCCGCTGTCAGCGTTGATCAACTGTTGTGCGTTACGGCCAGGGATTTGCGCCAGGGTGATGTCGGAAGGACGCAGGGCGATACGGGCAGGATCCTGCGCGTTTAACAGATAGTTACCGGCATCGTTGATATGCCAGAGTCCCTGTTTATCAATGCCGAGCAGAACGACATCAAAGCGTGTTTTATCAATTGCTTCAACGATATTTTTCGCCGATTGCAGCGACACTTCATGTTCTGCCGACTTACCGCCAAAAACGATCCCAACCCTCATCTTAGCCATTTCAACTTCCATCCTGATAACAACAAAGCACATAACATAGCATGCGCAATGTGCGCATGGCTGCCAGAATGTTGCTCCTGGAAAGCGGCAGGCTAAAAGCTGTTCGATTGCCGCTCCCGGCGTCCTGCAGGTCAGCAGAACACGCTGAGGGTGCGGTAGTTAATCCTGATAATGTTCGACAAAAAAAATTATCGAGCGATAAAACACTAAACTCCGGGTCAGCGCATCTCTGGTAATACGGCGATGAGTGGAAATTGCTAAGCTAGGTAATAATTCACAAAAAATTAATGAATACGTGTAGTTATGGAATCCTGGAAGGTCAATCTCATCTCCGTCTGGTTTGGTTGCTTTTTCACCGGCCTGGCGATCAGTCAAATTCTGCCTTTTTTGCCGCTTTATGTTTCCCAGCTCGGCGTGACGTCTCATGAGGCGTTATCGATGTGGTCGGGGCTGACGTTCAGCGTCACCTTCCTTGTGTCGGCTATTGTCTCACCGATGTGGGGCAGTCTGGCCGATCGCAAAGGGCGTAAGCTGATGCTGCTGCGCGCCTCCCTGGGTATGGCGATTGCCATTCTGCTTCAGGCCTTCGCCACCAACGTCTGGCAACTGTTTATCCTGCGTGCGGTGATGGGGTTGACCTCAGGCTATATTCCGAACGCGATGGCGCTGGTGGCTTCTCAGGTGCCACGGGAACGCAGCGGCTGGGCGCTCAGTACGCTTTCGACGGCGCAAATCAGCGGCGTTATCGGCGGACCGCTGCTGGGCGGCTTCCTGGCCGATCATGTTGGGCTGCGGGCGGTCTTTTTTATCACCGCGATTCTGCTGACGGTCAGTTTTCTCGTCACGCTATTTCTGATTAAAGAGAGCGTCCGGCCGCAGACCAGCAAGGCCGATCGCTTAAGCGGCAGGGAAGTGCTGGCGTCGCTGCCTTATCCGGGGCTGGTGATTAGCCTGTTTTTCACAACCCTGGTCATTCAGCTGTGCAATGGCTCTATCGGTCCCATACTGGCGTTGTTTATCAAATCAATGGCGCCGGACAGCAGCAATATCGCCTTTCTCGCCGGGATGATTGCCGCCGTGCCTGGGGTTTCCGCGCTGATCTCCGCGCCGCGTTTAGGCAAACTTGGCGATCGCATCGGCACCTCGCGCATCTTGCTGGCCACCTTGTGCTGCGCGGTGGTGATGTTTTTCGCCATGTCGTTCGTCACCACCCCGCTGCAGCTGGGCATTTTGCGTTTCCTGCTGGGCTTTGCCGACGGCGCAATGCTGCCAGCGGTGCAGACTCTGCTGCTCAAATACAGCAGTGATAAGGTGACCGGACGTATTTTCGGTTATAACCAGTCGTTTATGTACCTGGGCAATGTGGTCGGGCCGCTGATTGGCGCTTCGGTATCGGCAATGGCCGGTTTTCGCTGGGTCTTTATTGCCACCGCGGTTATCGTGCTGATTAACCTTTGGCAACTGGCCGTGATGCTGCAACGCAGTCGCCGTACCACCGCCTAGCCTCTTTCCCCCGGCATTGACGCCCGAGCGTGAATGCCGCCCTCAGATCTCCGCTTCCTACAAATGTCGTCCTGATCACAAATTAATCATTTCTCTTCTTTTCCCTCTTTAAAATACAACTGTTACGCGTATACAGTTACGCATAACAGTACATGGAAAAGATTTTTTATGAAAAATTTATTCGATTTATCCGGCAAGCGCGCGCTGATCACCGGATCCGCCAGGGGGATTGGCTATCTGCTGGCGGAAGGCCTGGCGGAGTATGGGGCCGAGGTGATTATCAATGACCGCACACAGCAGAAAGCAGACAGCGCGGCCCAGGCGCTGCGCGCGCAGGGCTATCACGCGACGGGCGTAGCCTTTGATGTCACCCGCAGCGTCGAGGTTGCACAGGCCATTGCGCGAATTGAGGCGCAGATCGGGGCGATTGATATTCTGATGAACAACGCCGGGATCCAGCGTCGTTACCCCTTCACCGAATTTCCTGAGGAAGAGTGGGACCAGGTTATTGAGGTTAACCAGAAAGGCGTTTTCCTTGTTTCACAGCAGGTGGCCAAATATATGATGACGCGTCGCTCGGGGAAAATAATTAATATTTGTTCAATGCAGAGTGAATTAGGTCGTAAAACCATTACACCGTATGCCGCGACGAAAGGGGCGGTCAAAATGCTAACCCGTGGCATGTGTGTGGAACTGGCAGAATATAATATTCAGGTGAATGGTATTGCGCCAGGTTATTTTGCGACTGAAATGACCGCAGCATTAGTTAATGATCAGGAATTTTCTGCCTGGCTCTATCAAAGAACCCCGGCTGCGCGCTGGGGAAAACCAGAAGAATTAATTGGCGCCGCGGTCTATCTGGCCTCCCCGGCGGCCAATTTTGTCAATGGACATGTATTGTTTGTTGATGGCGGGATGCTCGCCGCCGTTTGAGCCGTACGTCACCTTTTTAGCGGTCGCAGCCGGGCCGCCAGACGCTGACGAATATATAAAATAATGACTCCCGCTTGATTATGAATTTTATCTGAGGATGGCATATGCAAATGCTCGCGAAATTACCAGCGCGTCGCTGGTGGTATTTAATGCCTGTGATTTTTATTACCTATAGTCTGGCGTATCTCGATCGTGCGAATTATGGTTTTGCCGCTGCTGCCGGTATAGAAAATGATTTAGGCATCACCAAAGGAACGGCATCGCTTATTGGCGCTCTATTCTTCCTGGGTTATTTCTTTTTCCAGGTTCCCGGTGCGATATACGCCGTAAAACGCAGCGTGCGAAAAATGATTTTCTTCAGCCTGGTATTATGGGGTTTTTGCGCAGCGGCTACCGGTTTTGTCAGCAATATTCCGATGTTAATGGTTATTCGCTTTACTCTCGGGGTAGTTGAGGCGGCGGTGATGCCGGCGATGCTGATTTATATCAGCAACTGGTTTACCAAAACCGAGCGTTCACGCGCTAATACCTTCCTGATTCTTGGCAACCCGGTGACGGTATTGTGGATGTCGATTGTCTCCGGCTACCTGATTCAGTCCTGGGGCTGGCGGGAAATGTTTATTATCGAAGGCATTCCGGCGGTGCTATGGGCTATCTGCTGGTGGATTCTGGTGCGCGATAAACCGTCGGAAGTCTCCTGGCTGACTGCGCAAGAGAAACAGGTTCTACAACAGGCGATGGATAGCGAACAGAGCCATATCAAACCGGTGCGTAACTATGGCGAGGCGCTGCGTTCACGAAATGTGATTATGCTTTGCGCCGTCCATGCGCTGTGGAGTATCGGGGTTTATGGCTTCATGATGTGGATGCCGTCGATTCTGAAAAATGCCGCGCAGATGGATATCGTGGCGGTAGGCTGGCTGGCGGCGGTGCCGTATCTGGCGGCGATTTGTCTGATGCTGACGGTCTCCTGGCTGTCGGATAAATTCCAGAATCGTAAACTGTTCATCTGGCCGCTGTTGCTGATTGCCGCCGTGGCGTTCTTCGGTTCCTGGATGATAGGCAATCAGTCTTTCTGGTTCTCCTACGGGCTGCTGGTTATTGCCGCCGCCTGTATGTATGCGCCCTATGGGCCCTTCTTCGCGCTGATCCCGGAGCTGCTACCGCGCAACGTATCGGGGGTGTCGATGGGGTTAATTAATAGCTTTGGCGCGCTCGGCGCTTTCCTTGGCGCCTGGCTGGTGGGGTATCTCAATGGCATCATGGGCGGGCCTGGCGCGTCGTACACCTTTATGGCCATCGCGCTGCTGGCATCGGTGGTGCTGATGTACAACGTGCGGGCCAACGACGCCAGCACTGCCGCGCTGACGACGACAAAAAAGCTTGCGGGTTAACAGAATAGAAGCGGCTGTGGTAAGGTTCTCTGCGAGCATATGAGTCGTTTGTCGCAGAGAACCCGATGAAAAACAACCGGATGACATTACAGGATATCGCGAACCTGGCCGGTCTTAATAAAATGACGGTCAGCCGTTATTTACGAGACCCGAGTCAGGTATCGCAGCGCAGCCGTGAATTGATCGCTAAGGTCATGGAAGAGAACAACTATATTCCTAACCGGGCGCCGGAAATCCTGCTCAATGCCCGCAGCAAAACCATCGGCGTGCTGATTCCCTCCTTCCGTAACCAGATTTTCGCCGATGTGCTCGCCGGCATTGAATCCGTCACTTCCGCGCACCAGTATCAGACCCTGATCGCCAACTACGGCTACGATCCGCAACGTGAAGAGCGCGAAGTGCTCAATTTGCTCTCCTACAACATCGACGGGCTGATTCTGACCGGTAAGCAGCACACCGACCGCATGATCCAGTATGTCCGCGCCAGCGGGATCCCGGTGGCGGAGCTGATGGATATCGGCGGGCAGCCGCTCGATATCCAGGTGGGTTTTGATAACGAGAAAGCCGGTTGGGATATGGCCCATGCGTTTCTCGAAAGCGGCAAACGAAAAATCGCCTTTTTTGGTTCAATGGACGATCCCCGCGATCTGAGCCGTTTCCGCGGGACAGAGCAAGCGGTAGCGGCCTGTGGCCTGAAGGCGTATCACCTCACGCCGCGCACCATCTCCTCGGTGGCACTGGGCCGCCAGATGTTCCTGCAAATGCAGCAGTCGCATCCGGATATTGACGCGATTTTTTGTACCAATGACGATCTGGCGGTCGGCGTGCTGCTGGAGTGTCAGGCGCAGGGGATTGTGGTGCCGCAGGAGATAGCGATTGCCGGCTTCCACGGGCTGGAGATTGGCCGCGCGCGGCTGCAAAAAATCGCCAGCGTCATTACTCCTCGTTATGACATCGGTAAAACGGCGAGTGAAATCCTGATAGCCCGTCTGGTGGGTAAAGATGCGCCAGATAGCGTGGATTTGGCCTATCAGATCTATTATGGCGATACGTTATAATTATTACCGCAATAGCAATATTCTTTTTATGATTATCTATTGAATTTAGTTATGCAACATATTATGCCCGCCTTGAGTTTATTCCTGGTGGTGGTCGGCGAATGAGCAAAACGTTTCGCTTATTATATTGCGAGATAAGCGATCATTTTTAAAAAATAATACTGGTATCTGATGGCTAATGTATGACATAACTAGCAAATAATGGAACCTGCATAAGGATACAGTGCTGTGAAGAATCTCATTGCTGAATTACTGGTAAAGCTGGCGCAAAAGGAGGAAGAAGCAAAAGAACTGACGGTGCAGGTTGAGGCGCTGGAAGTTGTCGTGACGGCTCTGCTTCGCCATATGGCGCAGGATGCGCAGCAGGCATTAATTAACGATATTGAGCACGCTATTGAGCAGGCAAGTCCCGGCCCGCTGGTGGACGATCGCGACGCCCAACTGCTGCAGCAATATATAAAAAAGCTGTTACGGCATCCGCGTAATTAGTTCTTTTGACAGGACATGGATGCTGTCATTTTACTGTCATCTCGCTTTTATAAAGTCTCCCTCGTTTTGTTTTTTAAGTATTTTTTACATGGAGACGACAAAAGTGAAATTCAAAGCCCTCTTTATTGCCCTGTTACCTCTGCTGGGTTCCCCGGTTATTCATGCAGAAACTGCGGTTGCCCCGGTTCTGGAAAATCGTGCCGCTCAGGGCGATATCACGACGCCCGGCGGCGCGCGCCGTTTAAGCGGCGATCAAACTGCCATGCTGCAGGCCTCGTTAATCAACAAACCCGCCAAAAATATTATTTTGCTGATTGGCGACGGGATGGGCGATTCTGAAATTACAGCTGCGCGCAATTATGCCGAAGGGGCTGGCGGTTTCTTTAAGGGCATTGATGCGCTGCCGCTGACCGGCCAGTACACGCACTATTCTCTGGATAAGAAAACCGGTAAACCGGATTACGTGACCGATTCCGCCGCGTCCGCCACCGCCTGGACGACCGGCGTAAAAAGTTATAACGGTGCGCTGGGGGTCGATATTCATGAAAAAGATCATCAGACCATTCTCGAACTGGCAAAAGCCGCAGGGTTTGCCACCGGCAACGTCTCCACGGCAGAGCTGCAGGATGCTACGCCAGCGGCGCTGGTCGCACATGTGACGTCACGCAAATGCTACGGCCCGAGCGTCACCAGCGAAAAATGTCCCGGCAACGCCCTGGAAAAGGGGGGGAAAGGCTCAATTACCGAGCAACTGCTGAATGCCCGTGCTGACGTAACCTTAGGCGGCGGAGCAAAAACATTTGCGGAAACCGCGATGGCAGGCGAATGGCAGGGCAAAACGCTACATGAGCAGGCCATTGCCCGCGGCTACCAAATTGTCACCGATGCCAGCTCGCTGGCCGTGGTCAGCGAAGCCAACCAGGGTAAACCGCTGCTGGGCCTTTTCGCCGACGGCAACATGCCGGTACGTTGGGAAGGACCGAAAGCCTCTTACCACGGGAATATTGATAAGCCAGCGATAACCTGCACCCCGAACAGCAAACGTGACGCTTCCGTGCCGACGCTGGCGCAGATGACCGAGAAAGCGATCGGGCTTCTGAGCAGCAACGAGAAAGGATTCTTCCTGCAGGTTGAAGGCGCTTCCATCGATAAACAGGATCATGCGGCGAATCCGTGCGGTCAGATTGGCGAAACCGTCGACCTTGATGAAGCGGTACAAAAAGCGCTGGCGTTTGCCAAAAAAGAGGGGAATACACTGGTTGTTGTCACTGCTGATCACGCGCACGCCAGCCAGATTATTCCGGCCGATTCCAAAGCTCCCGGCCTGACACAGGCACTGACAACCAAAGACGGCTCGGTGATGGTCATCAGCTACGGCAACTCGGAAGAGGAGTCGATGGAACATACCGGCACGCAGTTGCGCATTGCCGCCTACGGTCCGCATGCCGCAAACGTGGTGGGGTTAACCGATCAGACCGATCTGTTCTACACCATGAAAGCTGCGCTGGGTCTGAATTAAGCCGGTGCCGATGGTGAATTGTTGCCATCGGCTGGTTTTTTTCCCATCAGCGACCAGACTTACAGAGATTGACTGACAAAAGGATGGTGTGATGAAAATAACATTGTTGGTGACCCTGCTTTTTGGTCTTATCTTTGTGACGGCGGTGAATGCCGCGGAAAAAACACCGACGCCCCAGCAGCAAAAAATGACGACCTGCAACAAAGAGGCCTCGTCAAAAACGCTGAAAGGGGACGCGCGTAAAGCGTTTATGAGTCAATGCCTCAAGAAAGATGCACCGGCTCCTGAAGGTAAGGGGCTGACCCCTCAGCAGCAGAAAATGCGTGAGTGCAACGCTCAGGCGACCCAACAGTCTCTGAAAGGGGACGATCGTAATAAGTTTATGAGTGCCTGCCTGAAGAAACAGGGTTAACAGCGCGCGCGTGTTGAAGCTGACGAGGTAATAACGGGTGAGGAGTCTCCTCACCCGATAACGACATGAGGCGGGGATCAGGAGCGGCTGAGCTTCTCTGATTTTTCCATGCATTTGACCATAGCCTCGATGACCGCAGAGCGGAACCCTTTCTCTTCCAGTACCCGCACGGCTTCGATGGTGGTCCCGCCTGGCGAGCAGACCATATCTTTCAGCGTCCCCGGATGTTCTCCGCTTTCGAGCACCATTTTGGCCGATCCCATTACCGCCTGAGCGGCAAATTTGTACGCCTGAGCACGCGGCATACCGCCGAGAACGGCGGCATCCGCCATCGCTTCAATAAACATGAAGACGTAGGCCGGTGCGGAGCCGCTAACGCCCACCACCGGGTGGATCATCGGCTCAGCGATAAGTTCAGCCTGGCCGAAGCAGCGGAAAATCGTCAGCGTTTCGGCGACCTCTTCGCTGGTGACCAGCGCGTTAGGCGTCACAGAGGTCATCCCGGCGTTAACCAGCGACGGAGTGTTCGGCATCGCGCGTACGATCTTGCGATCGTGGCCCAGCGCTCGTGCCAGCTGATCGAGCGTGACGCCAGCGGCAATTGAGATAACCAGTGAGTCTTTATTCAGGCTGGAGGCGATTTCACTGAGCACTTTAATCATGATCCCCGGCTTAACCGCGCCAAAGATGATATCGGCGACCTGAGCGACTTCCTGTGCGCTCTGCGCGGCATTGATGCCGTACTGGTCGTGCAGGGCCGCCACTTTGTCCGGCGACGGGGTGTAGACCCAAATTTGCCCAGGCTGCACTTGTCCGCTGGCAATCAGACCGCCCAGAATGGCCTTACCCATATTCCCGCAGCCGATAAAGCCAATTTTCTTCTCCATCACCGTTCCTCTTTGCTTATTTTGTCGTGAGTTATCTAGCTTATCACTCCAGCGCTTCCCCGGGGGACAAAAGCAGGTGACAATGATGCCTCCCTTTTTCGTCGACAGGAGCCGGAATGG